>CALKXN010000256.1 GCA_938003555.1 uncultured Robiginitomaculum sp.
GCCTTCGAGAAGGCGTGGCCCGCGCGGCGGGCAATAGCGCGGGTCGAGATGTTCGTCGAGATAGTCGTCGACCACATCCAAAGCGCGCTCTAGGTGATGTGTATAGAAATGGTCTGCGCCTTCGATGGGCGTTGCCGTGACGGATGTGCCTTTTTGCGTGCGAATACGGTCGACTGCAGCGACAACATCATCCGGCGGGATGATTTGATCTTCGGTGCCATATGTCACAAGGCCGTCCGCCGGGCAGGGCGCAAGGAATGCAAAATCATATGTATTGGTCGGCAGACTCATCGAGATAAAGCCGGCCACTTCGGGGCGGCGCATCAACAACTGCATGCCGATCCACGCGCCGAATTGATAACCAGAGACCCAGCTAAAAGGCGCGTTCTGGTTAAAGCTTTGAAGCCAATCCAAAGCGTAGGCGGCGTCTTGCAGCTCGCCGCCGCCATTATCATAAGTGCCCATAGAGCGGCCCACGCCGCGAAAGTTAAAGCGCAGAACGCTAAAGCCGCGTTCCTTATATTGCTCATACATCGCAACCGGAATGCGGTGATCCATATGGCCGCCCGCTTTGGGGTGCGGCGACAGGATAATGGCGCAGGGCGCTGCAGGCTCGCTTGATGGGTGGTAACGGCCTTCGAGACGGCCTTCTGGACCGGCGAAAATAACTTCTGGCATGAAAATCCTCTGTGGCGTGCGGCAAATAGGTCCGCGCCTGCTAATGCAGGTCTTTAATCTTGACTAAAATGGTCGGAATAACTATTTCCCTACCAACTCGTTAATTCGCGCGGCTCTTAACAAGAGCTTTGCCAAAAAGCGAGGGTCAAGATGCACTAAATAGGCCAAGTTAAGATGAAACTGACCGCAAAAGGACGATATGCCGTGATGGCTGTCGCTGATCTGGCCAAACATGGTCAGAGCGGGCCTGTCAGCTTGTCTGAAATTTCGTTGCGTCAGGGAATCTCTCTCTCATTTTTAGAACAGATTTTTGGACGCTTGCGTAAAGCCGGCGTCGTACAAAGTTCTCGCGGGGCAAAGGGCGGCTATACACTGACTGACCCAGCCAGCGCCGTAACGCTCGACCGCATCATTGCTGCCGTTGACGAGCAAGTGCGCGCTCATGGCTGTGATCCGGCAAAGCGCGCGGGATGTACGGGCACAAATTCCAAATGCCTGACACACGATTTATGGGGCGCGCTAGAGTCCCATATTGGCGAGTTTCTCGCGCGGGTGACTGTGGCCGATGTTGTTGAGGGCAAGTCCTTTGCGCTGGAGGCGGCAGAGTAATGACCCGCCTCTATCTCGATCATAACGCCACAACATTTATGCGCCCCGAAGCTCGGGCGGCGGTTATCGAGGCGATGGCCGTTGAGGGGAACCCTTCTGCGCAGCACGCCGATGGCCGCGCGGCAAATGGGATAATCTCGACGGCGCGCGAAGCTGTTGGCCTCGCTATGGGCGTCTGCGCGCAGGACATTGTCTTTACAGGCGGCGGCACAGAGGCCGATAACACAGCGGTCTTTTCCGCGTGGACGGCAGGGTGCCGCAAAATGCTGTTCTCTGCAGCGGATCACCCGGCGACGTACCGCGCGGCGGAGCAGTGGGGATGCCCGCATGAATTTATCCCCGTGGACCGAAGCGGCGTCACCGATACGGCATGGCTAAAAACGCGCCTTGCAAATTGGGATGAGGCCGATGGCCGTCCTTTTGTCTCTATTGCTGCGGCGAGTAGCGAAACAGGCGTGATACAACCCGTCGAGGCGGTGGCTGATATGGTCGCGCATAGCGGTGGATTACTCCTCGTGGATGCTGTTCAAGCGCTAGGTAAAATCCCGATGACTTACATAGCCGATTATATTTCAGTCTCAGCCCATAAAATTGGCGGGCCCAAAGGCGTCGGCGCGCTCTATATGTCGCCCGATGCTCCCGCGCAGTCATTGCTGTGCGGCGGCGGGCAAGAGCGCCGCAAACGCGCCGGCACGATGAATGTCGCGGGCATTGCTGGATTTGGCGCGGCCGCCGCTGCGCTGGGCGATATGTCGGACATGGGCGCGCTGCGTGACGCGCTGGAGGCGGGGCTCAAAGCGATGGAGCCGCAGCTGACTGTGTTTGGCGAAGACGCTCAGCGTTTGCCCAATACGTCATTCTTCGCCGTACCGGATGCAGGCTCAATGACGCTGATGATGCAGCTCGATTTGGAGGGCATATCCGTCTCCACAGGCACGGCGTGCTCTTCGGGGAAAGTCGGCGAGAGCCGTACGCTTAAAGCCATGGGCGTTTTGGACAAAGCGCCGAAAGGTGCAATTCGCATAAGCCTCTCACACCATAACACGTCCACGGACGTAGATAGGTTTCTAACCTCTTGGGCCAAGATCAGACGTAAAGAACGGAAAGCCGCATGACCGAAACAGTTACAATGTTCCGCCCCGTAGGAACCGCAGAGTTAAAATTGATCGAGCAAAGCGACCACTCGGCTTACCCGCCGCGGCTGCCTGACCAACCTATATTCTATCCGGTTTTAAACGAAGGCTATGCACGCCAAATCGCGCGGGATTGGAATTCTAAATTAAACGACGACAAGGTTGGTTACGTGACGCGCTTTTCAGTAAGTAAAGCCGTAGCCGATAAATATAGCGCCGAGGTTGTCGGGGCAAAAGAGCATGAAGAAATTTGGGTGCCAGCCGAAGAGTTGAGCGCTTTCAATGCGGCAATTATCGGTAAAATTGAAGTAATTGTAAAATACGCAAATGATGAATTGGTATGGGAAAAATGACCGAAACAGTAAAAGTTAAAGACAGCATCGACGCCTCCACCGTTGAGGGCGTGAAGTCGCTTGAGGCGGATAAATATAAATATGGCTTCGATAGCGATATTGAGCAGGAGTTCGCGCCCAAAGGTTTGAACGAAGATATTGTGCGCTTCATTTCCGACAAGAAAGGCGAGCCGGAATGGCTTCTGGAATGGCGTCTGGAAGCCTATCGGCGTTGGCTGACACTAGAAGAGCCGGAATGGGCGATGGTGGATTATCCGAAAATCGATTTCCAAGATGCCTATTACTACGCCGCGCCAAAGCGCGACGAAGACAAGCCGCAATCGCTTGATGAAGTCGATCCGGAAATCCTGGCTATATATGAAAAGCTGGGCATTAGTTTGAAAGAGCAAGAAGTTCTGGCGGGTGTTGCGGGCGCGCCGCGCGTTGCCGTGGATGCTGTTTTTGATAGTGTTTCTGTCGTGACGACATTTAAAAAAGAGCTAGCCGAGAAGGGCATTATTTTCTGCTCCTTCTCCGAGGCGGTCAAAGAACACGAAGAGCTTGTGCGCAAATATATGGGCACAGTTGTTCCGCAAACGGACAATTATTACGCGACGCTCAATAACGCCGTCTTCTCTGATGGGAGTTTTGTTTACATCCCCAAAGGCGTGCATTGCCCAATGGAATTATCGACATATTTCCGTATGAACGCACAGGGTACGGGGCAGTTCGAACGCACGCTGATCATTGCCGATGAAGGCAGTTATGTCAGCTATCTTGAGGGCTGCACTGCGCCGATGCGCGATGAAAATCAGCTCCATGCTGCCATCGTTGAAATTATCGTCCATAAAGACGCCGAAGTGAAATACTCCACCGTTCAAAATTGGTGGCCGGGCGATAGCGAAGGCAAGGGCGGGGTCTATAATTTCGTCACCAAACGCGCTGATTGCCGCGGCGAAAATTCCAAAGTCAGCTGGACACAGGTTGAGACGGGTTCTGCGGTGACATGGAAATATCCAAGCTGTATTTTACGCGGCGATAACAGCCAAGGCGAGTTCTATTCCATCGCCATTACCAATGGTCATCAGCAAGCCGATACCGGCACCAAGATGATCCATTTGGGCAAGAATACGAAATCACGCGTGATCTCTAAGGGGATTAGCGCCGGAAAATCGAACAGCACTTATCGCGGTCTTGTGACCGCCCATCGCAAAGCCACGGGCGCGCGTAATTTCACGCAATGCGACAGCCTGCTGATTGGGGATCAATGCGGCGCGCATACAGTGCCATACATCGAGAGCGATACGCCGACCGCCCAATTCGAACACGAAGCGACAACCTCCAAACTCTCCGATGATCAGCTGTTTTATTGCCGTCAACGCGGCCTGTCCGAAGAAGATGCCGTTGCGCTTCTGGTTAATGGGTTCTGTCGCGACGTGCTGCAAAAGCTCCCGATGGAGTTTGCCGTTGAAGCGCAGAAGCTTGTCGCAATTAGCCTTGAGGGGAGCGTCGGATAGTGAACCGTTTCCTGCCATATCTCACTCTAGCATTTCTCGTGAGTTGCGCGACTGCGGGCGAGTCTGGGCAGGACTCTTTGGACTACATTGCCAAGCAAAAAATCGCATCGGAAAACACATCGCCCGACAGCTACGCCATGAGGAATATGTGCCCACCTGCGCCCGTAGCGGGCGATGATGGCGCGGTCATGCGTTACGTGGCCACTCGAACGCCATATGCCACTGCTGTGGCCTCTGATTTTACCCTGCACTGGAACGGGAAACGCGATAAAGTTAGCCTCGACAATGCCTTGGAAAAATATGTATCCGAGGTCAGTTATGCGGACCAGCCCTCTTCATTTGGTTCTTTGAATTGCTGGACAGGTAACCTTTACCAAGGCGCGTTGATTGGTGATTTGAAAGACAATTCTGTGACATGGATCAGCTTAGTTATAGAAAACGGAAACCCTGTTGGCGCTCGAAAATGTGCTTATGCGGATGACCCCGATATGTGGACGGTACAGACATGTCCATCGCAAAAAAGGATAGCCCCATGAAATATTTAAGTTTATTTTTTTCTGCGGTCATTCTAACCGCCTGCGGCGCGCATACAGTGCCATACATCGAGTCCGATACGCCCACCGCACAATTTGAACACGAAGCGACAACATCCAAACTCTCCGATGATCAGCTGTTCTATTGCCGTCAACGCGGCCTGTCCGAAGAAGATGCCGTCGCGCTACTCG
>CALKXN010000257.1 GCA_938003555.1 uncultured Robiginitomaculum sp.
GAAGCAAATAATCTGGAAATTCTAATCGCTGTAAGTTTCATATCTAAATCCCTAAATAAGTGCGGGAGCTAGGTAAAGCTCTATTACAGTGGTTAGGAAGAGCCAATCACTAAGCCACTGCCGTGGCCTTATCCAACTAAAATCGATTCACAGGATCGATTTTAGGCTGCGCTCGCAATCTCAAACCCGTAAGCCCCTATTTCCCCGCGTAATTACAACTTCGGTGCTGAGTTACCCCATGGTCCCTCGTGTCAAGCCCGAGGATGACGGAGGTGGAGGTTGGATGATTTAAAATATGCAGATACATCCCTGCCTGCCCATTTGCCTCTATTTTCAAATGGTCTTTTGTGACGGGCCGAGTGTCGACGTTCGAAACTTACGAGAGATCAGTATTGGATTCGGGCGATGTAGGGTTACGGCCTACGTTAAACGGGCTTGGGACTAGGGCCCCGCCGGGGACTTAGGACTTAGCATGTTGCTCGTGCCTCGACAGAGGAGGGCCGTGAGATACTGTCCGCGAAGTTATCCTTCGTAAAACACTTTTCCTTTGGTCTCCATCGGAGGCCGGACTTCGCGGAATGAGCCTGCTTATTTTGCTTTTGTGGCGTCTCGATGCGTCACCGCATAATGACGCCTAGGACAATATGCCAGATCAGAGATGTCAGATTTACCGCCAGCGCCCAAATGGCCTGCCATCCGAAGCGCCAAGGGCGCGAAGGATGGTGCCCTGGAGAAGACTCGAACTTCCACTTCCATACAGAAACTAGCACCTGAAGCTAGCGCGTCTACCAATTCCGCCACCAGGGCATTCCAGTGTTTCAGTAGGCGCGCGGTTTAGACAAAGGGCTATCGCGCGTCAATTCGATAATGGCCCGGCGTGCAGTGCTTTATTGCGGCGGAGCGAAGCGAAAATGCCCTGTAATCGGGGAAGCAAAAAGGATGTCATCTTCCTTCACGCCCGCGCCGATATTATGAATAATTAACGGCGTGCCGCTGCGACTTTTACGGGTCGAGACAATTCCGATATGGGCAATGCGGCCGCCCAGTCGCCAACTCACCACGTCGCCAGGTTTATAATCTTCGGCCTTCAGCGTGCGCGGCAAAGACGCGCCTTGGCGTTTGAAATAGGCCTCTAGATTGGGGACGCGGCGGTGATCGATATTTTTGTCGGGCCGGTTCAGTCCCCAAATGCGGGCGCTGGGATAGGCGGTAAAATCGACTTTCATATCTTCGTGCACCGCGCGCTGAAGATCAAAGTCATAAGCCGCGCGGTAACTGCGGATGATAACGTCTGTGCACACGCCGGTATGGGCGGGCACGTCGCCATTGGGGTAATCAATGCCAACATAGGCGGGCGTATATATGACTCGAACCGAGAGCCGGTCATTGGCCGCATCAGCAAGTTCATTGGGCGCGCTTTGCGACAGAGCCGCAGGGGCCAAGAGAAGGAGGAGAAACGCGGCGATCCATATTTTCATAATGAAAATTATGATCTACAATATCGGCGAAAACAAGGCGGCGCGGCGCGCGTGCCACCTTGTCAGGCGCGGCGATTAAAGCTATGCCGCCTCAATTATTTCAGGCGCGCAAGCGCCGCGCATATTAAGGCACATACAATGGCAGCAGAAACACGTTTGATCACAGTCTTTGGCGGCTCCGGCTTTGTCGGGCGATATGTTGTTCGGGCGCTGGCCGAAAAAGGCTTTCGCGTGCGCGTTGCACTTCGCCGTCCGCATACGGCGCAAGATTTGAAAGTCATGGGCCGCGTCGGGCAAATTCAATTGTTTCAAGCCAATCTGCGTTTTAAAGATTCCGTTGCCCGCGCCGTTGAGGGCGCAGACGCCGTGGTCAATTGTGTCGGACTGCTCTTCGAAGCTGGCGCGCAAAATTTTGACGCGCTTCATGTTCAGGGCGCAAAAGCGATTGCGCAGGCCGCGAAAGATGCGGGCATTTCAAGCATGGTTCATATCTCAGCGATTGGCGCAGATGTGGACAGCGAGAGCGATTATTCGCGCACCAAAGGCGAAGGGGAACAGGCCGTCCTTGCGGCGCTGCCAAAGGCAGCCATCTTGCGCCCCTCCATTATCTTTGGCCCTGAGGATGATTTCTTTAATAAATTTGCGGCCATGGCCGGTATGGCCCCGGCCCTGCCTTTGATTGGCGGCGGCAAGACATTGTTCCAACCCGTCTATGTTGGCGACATTGCTGAGGCGGCGGCCAAGCTGATTGCCACAGGCACAGCAGGTCAAACATATGAGCTGGGCGGGCCGCAGACTTATACATTCAAAGCGCTGCTGGAATATGTTCTTGAGACAATTGACAAGAAACGCTTTCTTGCGCCGGTGCCGTGGCCAATTGCTGGCATTATGGGACTGATGGGGGAATTATCCGGCGCGCTTCCCTTTATCACGCCTTTCCTCACCCGCGACCAAGTGATGAATTTACGTCACGATAATGTGACAGACCCTGAGTCGAAAAGCTTTACTGATTTGGGTATAGTTCCCGAAGCACTCGAAGCCATCGTGCCGACCTATCTGGAGCGTTACCGCAAATATGGGCAATTCCATGAACGCGCCGAGCACGTCGCCGAGTAAACCAATAAAACATATTTTAGGAGCCTGCTATGACCTCGAAACTTCTTTTAACTCTATGCGCGGCGGCGGTTTTATCGGCTTGCGGCGGAAAGTCAGATGAGACGAAAACAGCGGATGCTCCGGCCGCCGAGACAATGACGCCAAAAGCTGTGCCGACTGTGACCGCAGCCTCGGTTAAAGTGAGCGATGCGCTATTGAGCGCTTTGTCGGCTCAAGATGAAAAAATAAAATCCCGCTACCAATCGCGTCACCCCGGCAACACGCTCGCCTTTTTTGAGATTGAGCCCGGCATGACCGTCGCCGAAGCCCTGCCCGGCGGAGGATGGTATTCTAAAATCCTCCTCGACTATCTTGGAACGGACGGCGAAGTCATCGGCATTGATTACCCCATAGCGATGTGGTCCAATTTTTCTTTTATGACCGAAGCGAGTCTGAAAGCCAAAGAAACATGGGCTGAAGACTGGGTTGCCGGCGCGCAAGACTGGCGCACAGACAATAGCGCAAATCTATCCGCAGCTACATTTTCAACAGTCCCCACGAGCACGCATGGACAAGTCGACGCGGTTCTGTTCATCCGCGCCCTTCACAATATGGCTCGGTTCGAGGGCAATGGCGGCTACCTCACTGGCGCCGCGCAGACTTCATATGATATGCTCAAGCCCAGCGGCATTGTCGGCGTTGTACAGCACCGCGCGCCCGAAGCGCATTCCGACGAATGGGCGAGTGGCAATAATGGCTATCTGAAAGAAAGCTATGTCATTAAGACATTTGAAGATGCCGGATTTACACTTGTCGCGCGCAGTGAGATGAACTCCAATTCACTTGATCGCCCCACAGAAGAGGACATTGTCTGGCGTCTTCCGCCAAGCCTTGCCACGACAGGCCCCGCCAAAGATGATGACGCCGAAATGATTGCGAAAAAAGCAGACATGCGAGCGAGGCTCCAAGCCATTGGCGAGTCAGATCGCATGACGCTGAAATTTCGTAAAAACTAAGCCGCGCCGCCGCTCCATATCCAAAAGAGTAGTCCCGCGCCGAGCGCGATGCGGTACAGCATGAAGGGGAAGAAACTGATCCGCGCGATCAGTTTCATAAATATTGCGATTGCAACATAGGCCGCCACGAAGGACAGTCCGACGACCCAAAGGCCGTCGGACAAACTGGCTGCCCCTTCACCGTCCGTAATAAGTTTGAGAAGCGCAAATAATCCACCTGCTAAAATCACGGGGATCGCCATAAGCATGGAAAACCGCGCCGCTTCAGGACGCGTAAATCCAAGACCGCGCGCCATTGTCATCGTGATACCGCTGCGTGATGTTCCGGGAATAAGCGCGAGCACTTGGGACAAACCCAGCAGAAGCGCAGATTTCAGCGTCATCTCTTCGGTGGTCTTTTCAGACTTCCCGTAAATATCAGACAGCCAGAGGATAACACCAAATACGATCATCGTAACCGCGATAATCCATTCCTCGCGAATATCTTTATCCCACCCAACGGCGCTCATGATGAATCCGACAATCAAGACCGGCGGCGTGGCAACGGCGATATTTAAAGCTAGGCGGCTTTGCATCGCATTGGGTTTAGCGAGCCGCGCCCAGCCAAATGCGCCCACCGCCATGTCGCCAACCTCTTTCCGAAAATACAGCATGACAGCGCCGAGCGAGCCCAAATGCGCCATCAAATCAATCAGCGGGCCTTGGTCTGGCCACTCAAAAACTTTGGAGGGTAAAATAAGATGCGCGCTTGAACTTACCGGGAGAAATTCCGTCAGACCTTGAATAAGCGCGAGTAATATGAGGTGCCAAAAATCCATGACCTGTCCCTAATATAATTTGGTTAGGAAGGCGTTAGCGGCCAGGTGTTGAATATTGCTCAATTCATTAGCCCTCTATTCGGTTTTAAGCATTAGAGGAGTTCGTCTTCATTTCCGTTTCTTATTAAGCCTAAAACTCCCCGCCCTTTAGAAAAGAACTGCTTCAACATGGGGGATAATTCAGCGGCAGGAATATATTGAAAACAACGCGTCATTCCGGCGAAACGCAGGCGGGAATGACGAACTTAAGGAGAGCGACGTAATCATGCCACGGGCGGCGCGCATAATTCAAATGAAGGCCGTTCTCTGTAATTCATCAGCTGCGTCCCTAAATCCGGATATGTGTCTTTTACATAGGACACTTCTGACTGCATTAAACTGATCGCCATATCCTTACCGATTTTCACTTTGAGAAGATTTCTGCGGCCATGTGGCAGAATGTGGACAGGCTTACCGCCGCTCTCCAGAACCGGGAATCTAAGCTCATAACCATAGACGCAGTCATTTCGGATGATTTCAACCCGGCCAGACCCCAAATTTACAATGA
>CALKXN010000258.1 GCA_938003555.1 uncultured Robiginitomaculum sp.
GGAAACAGGACATTATGTTGTTTCTGATCAAGATGGCCTGTTCCATTTTGAAGGCGTCAAAGAAGGCAGCCATGTCGTTCAAGTCGACGAAGAAACGCTGCCGCAGGGCTACACACCGATGGTCTGTGAAGAAAATTCACAATATGCGGATGCTGATACATCTAAATTTGTCGACGTAAAGGGCGGCGGAATTTGGCGCGCAAACTTTTATCTTACGCGTAATGACGAGGCGCTTGAAGTCGCGGAGACGGCCCAAGAATATGAATTTTTGGAATATAAGCAGTTTGATACGGATTGGTTAGAAACTCAAAATAGCGACACCAATTGGGTCTATCCTCAAGAGGGGCAAACGCCGTCTCTGCCGACTGTAAATATCGGAATTAAACATGACCCGTCATATTCAATTGCCCTAGAGCTCAACGGCGAAGCTGTTCCGATGACCAATCTTGTCGCGCGCGAGACGAATAAAAAGCGCACGGCAATGATTACGCGCTGGCGCGGGATAGATGTTTTAAATGGGCAAAATATTTTCATCGCGCATGTGAAAGATGCCGACGGAAATATCATAGAAACATTGCGCCGTGAAATTCACTATGTGACTAATGTGGCCCGGATAATTCCTGTGCCCGAAGAAAGTCATTTAACCGCCGATGGCCGTACAACGCCGATTATCGCGGTGCGCGTCACTGACGAAGCCGGACGTCCTGTTCGCGGCGGCCGCGCGCTTGAAGTCGATATAACGCCGCCTTATCAGTTTGAAATTGATGACCGCCTTGAGGCGTCAACAGAGTTGGTCGCGCCGGTCGCGGGTCGCCAGGGCGCAACAGTAGATCCAGACGGCATTGCCCGCATCCGCCTAGAGCCAACCCTTCTGACAGGGACAGTAAGCGTCACCATCACGATGGATGATGAGCGCAAGGTTGATGTCTCTATGTATCTTAAGCCTGAGAAGCGCGACTGGATTGTTGTCGGCTTGGCCGAGATGAGCGCGGGCCTTCGCGATCTGTCGGGCGCTGGCGTCGATATGGGCGACGATGAAGATGTGTTCAAAGATGGCCGTCTGGCGTTCTTTGCCAAAGGCATGATCAAGGGCGACTGGCTTGTGACGCTGGCTGTGGATACAGATAAGCGCCGCGGCGGTCATAGTGATGATCTGTTTGGTCAGCTTGATCCGAACCAATATTACTCACTTTACGGTGATCGTACATATCAGCACCAAGAAGGCGCGAGCCGTTATCCGGTTTATGTGAAACTTGAGAAAGAAACATTTTACGCCATGTTCGGCGATTATAATACGAATTTGGTTGAGACGGATCTTGCCCGTTACTCACGCGCCCTGACGGGTCTTAAGGCTGAATATTCTGGAGAGATCTGGGAAGCGATTGCCTTTGCGGCGGAAACGCATCAAGGCTTTGCCAAAGACGAGATCGCGGCCAATGGCACGTCCGGCCCGTATCGCACACGCTTTGCGCCGATTGTCGCCAATAGTGAAACCATCACGATTGAAACGCGTGACCGTTTCCGCGCAGATGAAATTCTCGATACGCGCATATTGCAGCGTCACCTTGATTATACGATTGATAATCTGACGGGGGAAATCATTTTCCGCCTGCCGGTTGATGTGACTGACCCGCTATTTAATCCAAATGTGATCGTGGTCGATTATGAAACATTCGCCGATGCTGAGAAGAATGTCAGCTTTGGTGGACGCATCGCCGCGACGCCCGGCAGCAATAATGTCACCAAGGGTAAACTTACTGTTGGCGCAACATATATCCACGAAGAAGGCCGCGCCGACGCGCCGAACGGCGAGACGGATCTTGTCGGTGTTGATGCGCGTTACCGCGTCAATGAAGGCACGGAAATCCGCGCTGAATATGCGATGTCGCGTGACAGCAATTCAGACAGCGATGATGCAGCGACATCTTGGCTTGCCGAGATTGTCCATACATCTGAGCGCTTTGCCGGCGAAGCCTATATTCGCGAAGAGCAAGACGGCTTTGGCGTCGGTCAGCAAACAACAGCGACAACCAGTCGCCGCCGTTATGGCGCGGGCGGCACGGTGAAAGTGTCGGAACATATCGAAGAAGACACAGGTCGCCGCCAACTACGCGTTGTCGAAGGGAAAGCGTATCGCGAAGAAAATCTTGAGACGGGCGCAACCCGCACACTTGGCGAAATCACAGCGCGTCAAGACTCTGAGCGCCTCGGCCTCTCTGCTGGACTGCGCGCTGTCGAAGATGATGTTGCCGGCGAAACACGCCGCAGCATGATGGCGATTGCCAGTGGCCGTTACACGCTTCCAAAACATGGCCTGACCTTGACGGCCGCCCATGAGCAGCCGCTTGGCGACGAAGATGAGAGCACGTCATTCCCGCAGCGCACCACGATTGGCGCGGACAAGACGCTGACTGAAAACGCGTCATTGTCACTGCGTCATGAATTTCTGAATGGCGAAAATGCCTCAGGTCAAAATACAACTGTGGGCGTCACCTATTCACCCTGGGCCGGAACAGATGTGTCCGCCTCTACGGATCGCCTTACGTCGGATGGCGCCAATCGCCTTGGCGCGACCGTGGGCGTGGATCAACAATGGATCATCAATGATAAATGGAGCGCGTCTACGGGCGTGTCGCGCCGCCAGGTTTTAGGCGAAAATGGCAACCCGCAAATCGTCGCGCCGGACGCCGCGATCTCTCCGGTCGAAGCGAACACAAATTATATGTCCGGCTATCTTGGCGTCGGATATCGCACAGAGAAGCTTGCCGCATCAACGCGCATCGAAGCACGTAAAGCGGATGAGTATGATACAATCATTGGGACATTTGGAGCGGCGCGCGAGCTGACGGATGAGTTCTCACTGGCCGCAACAGGCCGCATGCAAATGCGCGAGACGCATGAAGGTCTCGGCAATCTTGCTGAGACGCGCGAGCTACGCACGGATCTGCGCCTTGGCGCAGCATGGCGTCCGCGCGGAGAAGGCACTGTTGTGTTTGAACGCTTTGATTATAAATATAATGAGCTCGCCGACGGCACAACGCAGACCAAGCTGGTCAACAATATGGCGGCCAATACAATGATCAATGATCGCTGGCAGCTGACCGGGAATTGGGGCGTGAAACATACGCAGACGGATCTGGGCGCAGAGCGCTATGACAGTCTTGCCATGCTACTGGGCGCAGAAACGCGTTTTGACATTACGGAGCGCATCGATATCGGTCTTGCAGGGTCTGTCTTGATGACTGAGGGCGCAGAGACGCTGGCGTATAGCATCGGCCCATCCATCGGCTTTAGCCCGCTGGATAATACATGGATTAGCTTGGGCTATAATTTTAGCGGATATAGCGATGAAGATTTTGAGGGCGCGGAATATTCAGATGAAGGCGTCTACATCAAATTTAGACTAAAGTTTGATCAAGACAGCTTGTCGGGTTTACTCAAACGTATCTCACCTGAAAGCCGCTAGGCGCATCACATGCTGAGGTGTTCTCGCTGTAATCTGAGCAGCCGCGATTTTACCGTAACGTCAGGCAGGCTCTTGCGTAACGCGCTGATGTAAAGTTCATTCAAGTTGACCGACAATTCTTTATGAGAGCGAACCATTATTTGCTCATTGTGTGATTTTAAGCGATTCTAAGGCGCCCAACTTGCACCCGAATGTGGGAAGTTATGAGCGCATACGGAACTTCGATCCCTCATAAATACGAACCTCATTGCCACGCTCAAGTGACTTATGCTTTGACCATACGAGTCCTTTATTATCACAAACGGCCTGTTCTTTTCTGTCTTGAAGAAGCATTGCCAGTTTCATTCGAGTAAGACGTTTATTCGCAAATTGGGAGCGTTGCTCTTGGGCTACTACTGTTAAACCTGTAGGTGTATGGGTGGCCCTGACAGCAGATTCCGTCTTGTTTACGTGCTGTCCGCCCGGGCCTGAGGCTTTGAGCGTTTGATACTTTATATCCCGTTCATGAAGTTCTGGGACGTCTTCTATGTCAGGGGCTTTAGATACGCCTACAAACCAATTTTTGCGCTTATGGTTTTTCCGAAACGGGCTTTGGCCAATCCAGCGAATAGTTCCAATACGTGCTGTTGTAAAAATGTCTGCTCGTTCACCTTTGATTTTCACAAAGCATGAGGGAGCAGTATTTTTTGCATTATCTTCCCATAAAATTTCCGCGCTCAATCCATCCGCTTTAGCTTCGTTGCACAAGGCTAAGGCAAGTTGCACGACGACCCATTGACATTCTTTTGGGCCGTCGCCTGCTGTGACATGTAGAATTATATCCGTCATTAGCGCCTCGTCTTATATGTGATTAAGGGCCGCAATGTTGCAACGACATCTATTAAGTTCGCACTTTCAAGATCAGAAATGACCACCGCTACATTTTTATAAGCCTCCGGCGCTTCTTCGAACATAAGCGCTTTGTCCTCACAAATCACGCGTCCACCAAGGGACGTATGTGTGAGGTCGGATACGCTATAGCGTTTTGAGAGTCGTCCTTTCACGTCACTGCGTTTCCATTTGCGCCCCGCGCCATGAGCTAGCGAGCATAAAGAGATATCGGCCATATCCTGACGCGGACGCACAATATAGCTAAGCGTTCCGCGTGATCCTGGAATGACCACGAGACCCTTATCGGATGGAGCTGCGCCCTTACGGTGAAGCCATCCGCCCTGTGTGGGGGTTACGCTATTATGGCAAATATCCAGCAAGCACTCGCCTTGAGTGCCAAGCGCATCCATGAACCGCTTAGCAATCACCTTGCGATTGACCTGCGCCCAAGAGACAGCTTGATCATGCTTGTTGATATAGGTTGTAAATGCATCAGTTCCAATGGACAGGCCCTTACCCGCATATTTTCGAGTATGATCCATAAGAATTGATTGCCCTAAGCCGCGCGAGCCGCTGTGAACAAGCAAAGCAATAGACTTTTTATCAAGACCGCTCGCGTTGAAAATATTATCGTTAAAGACGGTGTCGATACGTTGAAATTCAGCAAAATGATTTCCGCTTCCAATTGTTCCTAAAGCATAAGGCCAAAGGCCTTCCGGAAGACCATGGGATGAAAGCTCGGCGCGGCTATCGCCGGTCCAAGGCTCTTCAAACCCTGTCAATTTTTTGACTGATTTGTCGAGTTTGAACTTTGAAACGGCGATATCCGTCTGCCATAAACCCATTCCGCAGCCAATATCATTGCCCACAAGATGCGGATAGATTATACCTTCCGAGAGAAAGGCCGCTCCAATCGGAATACCTTTGCCCGGATGCAAATCAGGCAAACCAACAGCTCTCTTCATGCCCGGAAGACGCGCAGTTGTTTCAAGCTGACGAACGGCTTCACCCTCAATCCAGCTTTTGTCAGAGGCGATAATAATAGGTTTTATATTATCCATAATACTCCTCCTTAGAGCTGTGTTGATTTGTCAGGTTATGGGTTTTTAGTGCTTTGTGAGAAAGTTGCGATTTTTGTAGGAGACTCCAACGGTCATGATCTCGCCAAGTACGGTGTTCGATTGCTACATACAGCTCGTTATTGTTCAAAACATAACCTGCTTTGCATTTTGGCACGTTTGAAAGTTTAACAGAGTACCAAATGCCGCCCAACTGCACATGCCATGTAAATTTGCAAATTTTATGG
>CALKXN010000259.1 GCA_938003555.1 uncultured Robiginitomaculum sp.
CCGATCAGACAGAATACGGCCGTCCATGGCATTGACTTGTAAAGCCCGCCAAGCTCGCTGGCTTTGGATGTGCCGACGCGGTGCAGCACTGCGCCCATGGACATAAAGAGTAGCGCTTTAAAGATAACGTGCAGAACCACCTGCCCCGCTACGCCGTTCATCGCCATAGCCGAACCCACACCAATACCACAGACCATAAAGCCGAGTTGGTTATTCAAACTATAGGCAAGAACCTTGCGCAAATCATTTTCGATCACCGCAAAGAAGACGGGGAAGAGCGTCATGATCGCGCCGATATAAATCAGAATATCTTCGCCCGCAAAGCCGCGCGCAAGCGCGTAGATCGCCATCTTGGTTGAGAACGTCGCCAGAACCACTGTGCCTGTCACGCTCGCTTTGGGATAGGCGTCTTGTATCCATGTATGCAGCAGCGGGAAGCCCGCTTTGATACCGATACCCAAAAGCATAAGCCAGCCGCCCGGAACGCCGAGGCCAATTTCATTGCCGTCAAAGAAGAATGTGCCGGAATAGCGCTGATACATAATCGCGCCAGCGAGCAGCAAGACGCCAGAAAGGACATGCATGCCCAGATAACGCAGACCCGCACCATATGCGCGCGGTCCGCCTGCCCAGACGAGGAATACGGATGAAACCGCCGTTAATTCCCAGAACAAGAACAGCGTAAGCAAGTCGCCCGCCATTACAGCGCCAAGACCTGCGCCTGTATAGATAAGCGCGCTGGCGTCGCTGATATGGGCTTTTTCATGGAACGCAAATATGCCGTTCAGGAGCCCCGCGAAACAGAAGACATACCCCCAAATGAGTGACAGCCTGTCGAGGCGATATGTCGTCAGCTCTATGCCCGCAATCGTCAGTTCACCTGCGAGACCGCCGCCGGCGCTATAGCCTTGGAACAAGAAGTAAGCCGCAACAATTGGCGCGACAATCATGACGGCTTTGCGAACCGCATGAAGCGGGACAAGCGCGCAGAGCATGCCCGCTGCAATAATGAACAGGCCCGGATTTATTTGCATCAAAAGATCAGACATCTTGGTCCTCGCTTTTGGGTTCGCCGTAATATTCTTCGGGGCGGCTTAGCCATTTAAACAGTGGCCATGCGCTAAAGACGACGATGGAATATGCAGCAAAGCCGATTACGCCAAAGCTGATGGCGTAAAGCACGCCAAATTCCCACGGCGCGGGATGTTTTGTCGGAAAGAAATATCCAATAATAACCGTGAAGATGAGTCCAGCCACGGTGAACCAGATAAAGTTATCTTTCACTTTGGGATTAGCCAGCCATAGAAACTTTTTCGAGACAGGGTGAATATCATCGTTACTCACAGGCACGTCGTGATGATCGCTCATAATTATAGCCCTCCCGCAGGAAGAATGGGGCGAAGATAATCAATAATATCACCCGCAAAGAAGAAGAGAATAAATGTGCAGGCCGCAGTCAGCACAGGCGGAGCCATAACCCAAATCGGCGTCTTGATTTTCAAATCACCTTCTGGGTCATCAGCAGGCTTCATAAAGCCGCGTATCGCGACAGGTAACAGATAAGCAACATTGAGCAGGCTCGATAAAATCAGAGCGCCAATTAAGATGGCTTTACCCGCATCAACTGCGCCAACCATCAACATGAATTTAGGCCAAGATCCGCCCAGTGGAGGCAAGCCGATAATGGATGCGCTTCCGACCAGAAAGGCAATAAAGACCCACGGCATTCTATGCCCGAGACCATTTAACTGGCTGATATTGATGCGGTGCGCGGCAGTGTAAATTGCGCCCGCGCACATAAAGAGCGTGATTTTACCAAAAGCGTGCATCACGATCTGTAGCCCGCTGCCCATAATGGCAGCAGGTGCAGCCAGCATGGCCCCCAGCGTAATATAGGATAGCTGCGAAACGGTCGAATAGGCCAGACGCGCTTTGAGATTATCTTTGCGTAGCGCAATGACAGACGCGGCCACGATAGAGAACGCGGCCAGCCAAGCCAGGAAGGTCCCTGCTCCGGTCTCGCCGACCAAATCGATCCCAAACACATAGACCACGACTTTAAGCATCGTAAAGACGCCCGCCTTAACAACGGCCACGGCGTGAAGTAGCGCAGAGACAGGTGTTGGCGCGACCATGGCATTGGGGAGCCACGGATGGATCGGCATAAGGGCCGCTTTACCAATACCGAAAGCAAATAGAACAAGCAGAACGCTCGCGGCCGTTGTGCTAATGCCGCCATTAAACAGGCCGCCCACGGCGAAGTCTGTTGTGCCTGCAAAATAATATGTGCCGATAATAGCGGGTAATAACAAACCCAGAGATGTTGCCATCAATATGCCCAAATAAATCCGTCCCCCGCGCCGCGCATTGGCATCGCCCTTATGCGTCACAAGCGGGAATGTAGAGAGCGTCAATATTTCGTAGAAGACAAAAAGCGTAATGAGGTTACCTGACGCCGCAATGCCCATGGCCGCGGCGATCGCAACGGCAACATAGGTAAAGAAGCGCGTCTGATTTTTCTCATTATTGCCGCGCATATAGCCGACGGTAAACAGCGAATTGACAATCCAGAGCGAACTGGCAATGGCCGCGAAAATCGCGCCCAGCGGTTCAAGTGTCAGTTTAACCTCAAACGGCCCTTCGAATGGGACGAGCAGGATTTCGGGGCGATCGCCCATACCGACAAGGCGCACGAGATAAATCACATTGGCCAGCAGAGCAAAGCCCGCAACAAAGGTAATGCCTTCGCGAATATTGGGAGACTTACCAGCCAGCGGGATGAGAACCACCGCCAGCATCGGAATAATTAAGAGCAGCCAGAGCGCCATTTCGGGACCATAACTCATAGACCGCCCCCAAGCATCACTTGCGCCGCGCCATTGGCCAGTTCAACCGGCCAGCTTGGAACGACACCAAAAACAATAGCCGCAATGGCGAGCACCCACATGCCGACAAGCATAGGTAGCGGCGCTTCGCGTTTCTCAACGGGCTTACCATTCACTTCGGGCGCAGGCTGTAGCCATGCAGCTTCGAGCATGCGGCCCATATAGATAACCGCCAGGATTGACGTCACGACAATCGCGCCAACGGCCCACCACCATCCATTTTGAGCGGCGGCGTCCAAAAGCTGAAACTTAGATATAAATCCGGCAGTGCCTGGAACGCCGATCAGCGCGAGCGCGGCAATCGTAAAGGCGCTCATCGTCCATGGCATGATTTTGCCAAGACCTTTAAAGTCGGACACGCGGACAATGCCGTAGCGATACCAGAACGCGCCAAGCGCAAGAAAGAGTGCGCCTTTGATAATGCCGTGATTAATCAGGTGAACATAACCGGCCGACAGACCCAAAGCGGTTCCCATGCCCACGCCCAGCAGCATATAGCCAACCTGCGCGACCGAGCTAAAGGCCAAGACGCGGCGTGCATCGGATTGGAATATGGCTTGGAGTGACGCCACAAACATGCCGATTACACCAAGCACAGCCAGCAACCATGTCAGCGTTGCACCGATAAATTCAAGGCTGGGATCAAAGACGGTAAAGACAAAACGGAAGAGCAAATAAAGCGCAGCTTTGGTCGCGGTCGCGGCGAGGAACGCCGTAATAGCTGTAGGCGAATAAGCATAAGCGCCGGGCAGCCAAAGATGCAGCGGGAACATAGCCAGTTTCAGGCCAAGGCCGACAACGATGAACGCAAAGGCCACTTGGCTAACGCGCGACACATCCCCCATAACGGCAAGTTTATCCGCCATGTCCGCCATATTAAGCGTACCTGTTTCCATATACAGAAAGCCGACGCCAATCACAAAGAATGTTGCGCCAATAGAGCCGAGAATAAGGTAATTATAAGCGCTGTTAAGCGCGCGGCGATCTCGGCTCGCGCCCATACCGACCAAAACATATGTGGCAATAGAAGACACTTCGAGGAAGACGAACACATTAAAAGCGTCGCCTGTCACAACCATACCCAGCAGGCCCGCAAAGGCGACAAGGAAGGCAGCGTAAAATGGCGCGCGTTTTTTGGGCTCAATTTCAGCGTCAGTACTGCACAGCGCGTAAAGCGTACAGATCACAGCGATTGCGCTGATCAACAGCGCCACAGGCGCATTTAGGCCATCAATACGGTACTCAATCCCAAAGGGCGGTTCCCATCCCCCAAGTGCGTAGCTGAGCACTTGTTCGCCGCGCGTTTGCAAAACAATATCAAAGGCGAGAACGGCGCAGATCAATGTCGTTATAAAAGCCAAAAGCCACGCAATTTTGTCTTTGGGCATAACGGCGCAGATCGCCGCCATAACCAATGGAAGAACGACAAGAAGTACCGGAGCCTCCACTGATAGCCAGCCTGTTAGAAAACCGCTCATAATGCGTCCTCTTCCATGGCTTCTTCAATGCCATCAATATCAAAGGCGTAATTTAAACGGTCGATTTCTTCTTCTTCGATCGTGCCATAAACTTCACGAATGCGCACAACAAGCGCGAGCCCGACAGCGAGGGTCGCCACGCCCACCACAATGGCCGTTAGGATCAAAACATGGGGAAGTGGATTAGAGTAAAGCACTTCGGCCGTTTTCACGGCGGCATCTGCGCCGTGCGTGACCGCGTCGCCGTGACCATCCCCGTGACCGCCGCCATGGCCATCGCCGTGGCTGTCATATGATTTTTCAATGATTGGCGGAATGCCGTCCTTCACTTTGCCCATTGTAATGTAGAGCAGAAAAACAGACGTCTGAAATACAGACAAACCAACCAATTTCTTGATCAGATTATTAGACGCAAACACGACATAAAGCCCTGTCATCATCAATAAGATGACCACGACATAATTAAAGTGGGAGAGAAGATCGGACAGCATTAAAAGTCTTGCTCCTCATCCATAATTTCAGGTTGGCGGGAGCCAAAGGCGTAGAAAATCGCCACCATGACTGTCGCCACTGTAAACAGCACGCCAAGCTCAACAAGGATAATTCCGATATGTTGTCCTAGTGGATGGTCTGTTGCGGGATGCAGGATGTCAAAATCAAGGAATTTTGCGCCCATCAACCATGTTAAAATACCCGTTCCAACATAAAAGAGAACTCCGACGGTCATGCCAATGCGAATCCAACTTGGCGGCACGGCTTCTTTGCAAGCTTTAAGACCGAAAATAAGCGCGTATAAAATCACCCCCGCCGCTACAATCACGCCAGCCTGAAAGCCGCCGCCGGGGCCAAAATCACCGTGGAAATGGACGTAAAGTCCAAAGACAACAATCAGCGGAATAAGAAATTTCGCAACGATGCGAAGGATCATATGGGAGTTCATTATTGTCTCCCCTGCGATTTACCGTGAGGTATTTTCTTTTTTGACGCGGCAGTCTTTTTTGTGGCTTCCGTTTTGGGCTTATTGGTTGAGCCCTTGGGCCGCCCGCGTCGTTTGGGAGGCTCGACTTCGGCTTTGACCTCTTCGGGCGTCACTTTAGGGGCGTCGCTAGGCGATTTTAAAACTTCGGCCACGGGTGCATAATCGGTAGAAATATCTTGCCCTTGAACCTGAGCGCGCCAGCGTCCGGCATTGCCGTTCAATCCTAATAATAAAAGGAC
>CALKXN010000260.1 GCA_938003555.1 uncultured Robiginitomaculum sp.
CGCACTGTACTGTGGACGCAAATGATCGCTTTTAGCTTTGACGCGGGGTCAGTAAAAACATGAACACCTTCGTGATCATCAAATGAGGGATGGTCAAAAACAAACATGCTAACTCCGCACGAAACTCCAAAACTATATCCGCATTAAATATATAATTACGCAAATACAGTGTCGATTTTTCGCTAAAAGCGTAAAATTTTACCCATCAGACATTAGCGTTGCCGCGCGGCAGGCGGATCTTATCATGCCCATCGCAAATATACCGCCCGAACCGTCACCGACACCTATGCCTAAATCCAGCAAAGGCGTTTTCCCGATACGATCTAATATCGCCTTATGCCCTGGCTCGCCTGTGGCATGACCGGCGTAGCAATGTGCGATCGCATCCGGATTGATCGCGTGCAGCACAGCGGCTGCCGCGCAAGACACAAAGCCGTCGAGCAATACTGGAATATGCTGATGACGCGCCGCGAGCAGCGCCCCGACCATACCCGCAATATCGCGCCCGCCCATACGCGCCAGAGCATCTAGCGGGCTTTTGATTGCATCGCTATGCAGGCGCGTCGCCTCCGACACAGCAGCAATGCGGCGCGGCGCAATTTTTGCGCTTCCGCCCGCCCAATATTCTGTTTGTCCGCCATAAAGGCTGCGCGCGATCGCAGCCGCAGCCGTTGCCGCGCCGTATCCCGCATTCCCCAGAACAATCAAATCAGCCCCTTCGGCAACAACTTCCATGCCAAAAGCGACAGCCGCCGCGCAGTCCTTCTCAGATAAAGAAGGCTCTTTGGTCATGTCCGCGCTTGGCACCTCCGTACCCAGTTCAAAAATTTTAAATGCCGCTTCGGCTGTGGCCGCAAGACTGCGCACACTTGCGGGGCCTTCGGAGAGTAGCTTCACGCGCTGCGCCGCGCCCTTGGCCGGGTCGGTGTTCATCACGGCTTCCGAAACGCCATGTGAGCCAACAAAGACCGCCACTAAAGGGCGCGTGACATCAGGGCGCAATGTGCCCTGCCATCCGGCCAGCCATGTAACAGGGGTAGCAAGTTCACCTAAACAACGCAGCGGGTCAGCCCCCAAAACTTCAGTCAGCTTTTCCGCGCAATCATTGTCGCGCTGCGGCACACTGTTTATCAGCGCGGTGATATCTTCGAAGGGCGAATTTTGATCGGTCATAGTGTTCATACGCAGGTGATAACCTGCCCGTTTTCTGCGTAAAGTGCTTTTGATGTAAATCGCTTATAATCTTTGAGAATTTACCAGACTTAAACTCCTTTTCTCTAGACGCCACACATGAACAACTTACTTCGCGACAGTTTTATTTTGTGCGTTTGCATTGGCGGGGCGGCCTATTTCCTCAATGGAAATGAGCGTTTTCAAAGCTTTATGAGCGGCGAAACAGCTCCAATAGAGCAGGCTGCAGAGCTTACAACGCCGCCGCCGGCCACCGTGACGCAGCCCATTGTGAATAGCAGCTCCGCCGTTTCAATTCGCAAATCCCCTGATGGACAGTTCTGGACAGAAGGGCGCGCCAATTCTGCGACCATTAAATTTTTGATTGATACAGGTGCATCAACCGTGGCGCTTACACCCGAAGATGCCCGCCGCGCGGGACACAATCCACGCGAAATGACATTTAACATTCCGGTCAACACGGCCAATGGTCAAATTTTCGCGGCCCGCGTTCATCTTAAATCAGTGACAATCGGCGCGGTCACCGTGCGCGATGTCGAAGCCCTCGTCGTGCCCGAAGGCCTGTCGGTGTCGCTCTTAGGTATGAGCTATCTTGGTCGCCTTCAAAAAGTCGAAGCCACGCCGACCATGATGATTTTGCGGCGATAAAAAAAGCCCCGACAAAAGCCGGGGCTTAATAGTTGAAAATCTAAGCTGTGACTATTTCAAATCAAAGCGATCGGCCATCATGACCTTGTCCCAAGCGGCGACAAAGTCGGTAACAAATTTCTTACCGGCATCATCGCAAGCATAGACTTCGGCAACAGCCCGCAAAATTGAATTTGATCCAAAGACCAAATCATTGCGCGTTCCAGTCCATTTTGCTTTTTTGCTGCTGCGATCTTTGCCCTTAAAGGCTGTCTCGGATTTATTGCCGGACCAGACCGTATTCATGTCGAGCAGGTTCGTGAAGAAATCATTGCTCAGTACGCCAAGGCGATCGGTAAAGACGCCGTGCTCTGAACCGCCGTGATTTGCGCCCAACACGCGTAGGCCGCCAACAAGAACCGTCATTTCGGGCGCAGTCAGCGTCAAGAGCTGCGCGCGATCAACTAAGTGATCTTCCTCGCGGCGCTTATCACCTTTCACAGCTTTGCCGACATAATTGCGGAAACCATCATGTTTCGGCTCCAGCCAGTTAAACGACTCAATTTCTGTCATTTTTTGTGTGGCGTCCGTGCGGCCCGGTGTGAACGGAACTTTGATCTTATGGCCGCCATCTGCCGCAGCCTTCTCGATAGCTGCGCAGCCGCCTAGAACAATCAGGTCTGCAAGGGATACATTCCCGTCAAACTCTTTCTTGATCGTTTTTAGCTTACGCAAAACTTTCGCCAATTTCTTTGGCTCATTGACGTCCCAGTCCTTTTGCGGAGCGAGAGCGATACGCGCGCCATTTGCACCGCCGCGTTTATCAGAACCGCGGAATGTCGAGGCCGACGCCCACGCTGTTGAGACAAGCTCAGAGACGGATAGACCCGACGTCAGAATTGTTTCTTTAAGTTCGGCAATGCTCTTACGCGATAGCTTGCGACCTGTGGCTTTGGGAACAGGGTCTTGCCAAATAAGCTCTTCGCTTGGCACCATATCGCCAAGATAGCGGTCAATCGGGCCCATATCGCGATGGGTCAATTTATACCATGCGCGCGCAAAGGCATCTGCAAATTGATCAGGGTTTTGATGGAACCGCTTTGAAATTTTCGCATATTTCGGATCCATTTTCAGCGCCATATCAGCCGTGGTCATCATGATCGGAACACGCTTATTTGCGTCACTGGCATCTGGTGCCATTGGCCCCTCGCCTTTAACTTTCCACTGCGTTGCCCCAGCAGGTGATTTTGTCAGCTCCCATTCGTGATTAAGCAAAGCATCGAAATAGCCATTATCCCACTGCGTTGGATTATCCGTCCACGCGCCTTCGATACCCGACGTCGTCATGTCGCGCGCCCGGCCTTTACCAAAGCTTTGCTTCCAGCCTAAACCTTGCTCGGCCATGGTTGCGCCTTCTGGCTCAGCCCCAACATAATCATCAGGATTTGACGCGCCATGCGCTTTACCAAATGTATGACCACCCGCAGCCAGCGCTACGGTCTCTTCATCATTCATGGCCATGCGGGCAAATGTATCCCGAATATCATAAGCAGACTTAAGCGGATCAGGATTACCATTCGGCCCTTCGGGGTTAACATAAATCAGGCCCATTTGAACGGCGGCCAGCGGATTATCTAAATCACGTTTGCCTTTATAGCGCTCATCATTTGTCGCAAGCCATTCAGT
>CALKXN010000261.1 GCA_938003555.1 uncultured Robiginitomaculum sp.
ATCAAGCCTGCTGTACTCGGCGCGATTATGGATTTCTATGTCGCAGGCGGCGATGTTCTGTCCGGTGATATGGCCGCGGCGGCGGAGTCTGTGGATGAGCAAGACTATGAAGGCGAAACGCTGGAAATCGTCGAGCAAATCAAAGAAATTATCGAATTGCGCGTTCGCCCCGCTGTGGCCCAAGATGGCGGCGATATTGTTTTTCGCCATTTCAATGATCAAGACGGCGCAGTTTATCTGGAAATGCGCGGCGCCTGCGCCGGTTGCCCCAGCAGTTCCATGACGCTGAAATCCGGTATTGAAAACCTGCTCAAGCATTATGTCCCCGAAGTGACCCGCGTTGAGCAAGCTGTTTAAATAATTCATGATTGTTTTAGGACTGGATACAACGGGCAAAGAGTGTAGCGCTGCGCTGGTCAGTCATGACAAGCTGCTGGCTTATCGCCGCAAGAAAATTGGGCGTGGCCATGCCGAGCATCTTGGCCCGCAAGTTCAAGATATTTTATCGACGGCAAATATCAAGCCTAACCAAATTGATCGTATTGCCGTCTGCGCCGGACCGGGAAGTTTCACGGGACTACGCGTTGCGCTCGCCTTTGCCAAAGGTCTCGCCCTGCCGCATAATATTCCGGTTCTCGGACTATCGGGTTTATTTGTGCGCGCGATGAACGCAAATCCCTCAGCTCAGGGGCAGATCATGGCGGCGCAAGATGTGCGGCGCAAAGAAATATTCTGGCAGATTTTCACAAACGGTTTGGCGACGGGCGCGCCAAAGCTCTCCGCGCTATCGGATGTTCAATCTGCACTGACCGATAGTATGGATGTCACAGGCAGCGCCGCAGACATGCTGAGCCGCACTGCGGGGGACGATTATATTGATCCCGCCATATTGGCATGGCTAGCCATGGACGCCGCGCCCGCCGATCATCCGCCAACGCCGCTTTATCACCGCCCGCCCGATGCAAAATTGCCGGGCGGAATCACGCCAAAATGAGATGCGCCCCTGCGCGGCCAGAAGACTTGGACGCGATCACCGCCATTCATGCAGCATGTTTCGGGCCCAAAGCGTGGCCGCGCATCGATTTTGAAAATGCGCTCTATTCTGAGACAGATCAGTTGACCTGTATCTACAGAAACGGCGTCATTTGCGGATTTAGCCAGATTCGCGGCGACGGCGACAGCGCGGAAATTCTAACCTTTGGCGTTCATCCAAAACGGCGCGATAAGGGATATGGCGCGGCGTTACTCTGCGCCGCAATGACGCGCGCGCAGGCTTATGGCGCGGCGGAGATTATGCTCGATGTGCGCCAAGATAATATTCCCGCCATATCACTCTATCGCCGCGCGGGCTTTACCCGCATTGGCAAACGCAAAAATTATTACAAAGATCTGATTGATAAGCGCCCCGTCTATACCGACGCCCATGTCTATAAGAAAGAGTTAAACCTCCCTTTACCCTAGCGACCCAAAGCGCTACACGGCCTTATGACCTCATGGATTGAAAAAAAGTGCGCAGAGCACAATATGCGGATGACCGACCAGCGTAAGATTATTGCGCAGGTTTTATCCGATGCCGAAGATCACCCCGACGCAGAAGAGCTTTATGCCCGCGCCGAGAAAATCGATCCCAATATTTCACTCGCCACGGTCTATCGCACGGTGCGCCTTTTTGCCGATGCCGGCATTATTGAAACGCATGATTTTCGGGATGGCCGCTCGCGTTATGAGCCCGCCCATGACGAGCACCATGATCATTTGATTGATGTCACGACAGGTGACGTAATTGAATTTGTGGATGACGAAATCGAAGCGCTGCAAATCAAAATTGCAGAAAAGCTCGGCTATGATTTAGTTGACCATCGCCTTGAATTATACGGTAAGCCAAAAAAGACATAGGGCTGTATCGCTCGCCTTGACCTTCGTGGCTTTCTCCCCATCTAAACTCTTAGGTAACATAAGAGTTTTGCATGACTGATTTTTCCCCGCGTGAAATTGTATCTGAATTAGACCGCCATATTATCGCCCAGAGCGATGCCAAGCGCGCTGTCGCGATTGCGCTGCGTGGACGCTGGCGTCGCCGCCGCGTCCCGGTTGAGCTTCGCGATGAAATTACGCCAAAAAATATCCTGCTCATCGGGCCAACGGGTGTGGGGAAAACCGAAATCTCCCGCCGTCTTGCTAAGCTCGCCAATGCGCCCTTCATTAAAATTGAAGCAACCAAATTTACTGAGGTCGGATATGTTGGCCGCGACGTTGAGCAAATTGTACGCGATCTCGTCGAGGCCTCAATCGCCATGACGCGAGAGCTGCGCCGCGATGATGTCAAAGCCCAAGCCGAGCAAAATGCCGAAGACCGCATTATTGACGCTCTGGTTGGCGATAGCGCCAGCGAGGCCACGCGGACAAAGTTTCGCGCGCGTCTGCTCAAAGGTGAGCTCGATGAGACCGAAGTTGAATTGAAACTCGAAGACGCGCCGTCTTTGCCGCAATTTGATATTCCGGGGCAACCGGGCGGGTCCATGGGCATGATTGATCTGGGCAGTCTTTTTGGCAAAGGGCAGCGCCCGACCAAAACCGTCAAGATGCAGATTAAAGATGCCTATGAGCCGTTACTGTCCGAAGAGTCTGATAAGTTGCTCGATGATGACGGCATTAAACGCGAAGCCCTCGAGCGCGCAGAAAATGACGGCATCGTCTTTTTGGATGAGATTGATAAAATCACAGCGCGCAGTGATGCGCGCGGCGCAGGTGTGTCACGCGAAGGCGTGCAGCGTGACCTCCTCCCGTTGATCGAAGGCACAACCGTGTCCACAAAATATGGCCCGATCAAAACGGATCATATTTTATTTATTGCCAGCGGCGCATTTCATATCGCCAAACCGTCTGACTTACTCCCCGAACTACAAGGCCGCCTGCCAATACGGGTTGAGCTTCGCGCCCTGACCGAAGAAGATTTCGTGCGTATCCTGAAAGAGCCGCAAGCCAGCCTCATCAAACAATATGTCGCCTTGATGAAAACCGAAGGCCTTACCCTGAACTTTACCGATGACGGGATTGCGGAAATTGCGCGCCTATCGGCGCAGATTAATGCAACCGTTGAAAATATCGGCGCGCGGCGTCTGCATACGGTGATGGAGCGCCTGCTGGATGAAGTAAGTTACACCGCCTCTGACCGTAGCGGCGAAAGCGTTGAGATTGATGCCAAATATGTGCGCGACAAAGTCGAAGCTTTGGCAGGCGATACAGACCTGTCGAAATTTATTCTGTAAGCGGCGCGATTTGCATGAACGCGCTGCTCTGTAGCGCGCTGCATGTCTCAACAGCAGAATAGGTTTTCATCTCTGCAAGACGGGTGCGGCGCGTTATTGCGGCCTCATCAGTTTTCACAAAATCCTGCGCCATCGCAAAGCGCCGCGCCGTTGCGTCAGGCATTTTGCCGCTCGGCGTGCGAGCACGCAGCAAAGCCGAAGCCATATTCATATCATCATCGCCGCGAAAGGCTGTGAAAATTGCAGTGATATCTTCGTGCTGAAGCTGGTGATATTCATCACAGAGCGTCTGGGTTTGATTTTCAGATGTGGCGATTGACGGCACAAGAATAGCGCCGATCATCACGGCCAGCCCTATAAATCCATATCGTAATTTCATCGCGCCCTCCATGCTTGTGCATCAGGGCAGCGATTTGGTTAATTATGCCTTAATGACTCAAGTCTTAGGGCGCGCTTTCAGATACACATAATAGGCTCCGGCGCCGCCGTGGCGGATATGAGACTGCGCGTATCGCGAAATCATCGGGCGTATATCAGCGCGCGCGAGCCATTCAGGCAAGCGGCGACGTAGCACGCCGCCATGGGTGATGCTGCCTTTTCCTGTCACCACTAAAATACAGCGAGCATGACGCGCGCGGGCGCGGTGCAGACCCGAGACTAGCGCGCCCAGCGCTTCGTCTTGGGTCATGTCATGCAGGTCAAGCTTCATGTCGACCACGATTTTCCCGCGCCGCGTTTTGCGATCCATCGCGCGATCAAGCGTCTTGGAGGACGGCGGCATATAAGGCTTAGGCGGCGTTAAAGGCGCAGAGATCATAGACTTATGCAGACGCGCCGTAGGCGTCATTGCGGCGACCAGATCATCGCGGCCCTCAGGCACAACTTTATCCGGCGCAGGCCGAACCGTTTTGGCCACGCGCCGCCACACCATGGCATCATCAGGCGTTAGATTTTTGTGTTTCTTGGCCATTAATTTGTCGGCATGCGCCGCATGGCGAGACCGATCGGCAAGAGCATTGTAAAACGCGCTTTATGTTTCATCACGCCCGCGCGGTCCCCCGCGTCAAATCCGGAACCGAAAAATAGGTCGCCCCGCAGCGGGCCTTTAATAGCGCTGCCTGTATCTTGAGCGCTGACCAAAAGTCCGGCCTCTTGCCCAATATAGTCACCTCCGCTTTGCGGTAATGTCGTATCCAGCCACAATAATGCGCCATAGGGATGATAACGCGGATCAATCGCCATAGAGCCCTGCGCTATAAGCGGTACGCCCATAGCCCCGCGCGGCCCTTCGCCTGCGGGAACCGCTTCGGCGGCAAAGAAAATATAGCGCGGATTTTCATTCATCAGCGCCCGCGTCGCGAGAGGGCCGCTGCGCTGCATCCAAGCCTCAATAGATTGTTTGGACGCTTCGTCTTTGGTCATTTCCCCGCGGCGGATAAGAACCGCGCCGATGGATTTATAAGGCTTGCTATTATGGGCGGCATAGGCCGCGCGCATTTTCTGTCCATCATCAAATACAATTTGGCCGGACCCTTGGATTTGCATGAAAAACACATCAATCGGTTTTCCAAAGGCGATAACAGGCGCAATGGCCGGAGAGATTTTCTCTCGGGATAACGTCTGATTGGCCTCTTGATAGGGCTTACCTAAAATCGGCTCAGAATAGACCGCGTCGGGGCGGCGGCGTACAGAAATTTCTGGCTCATAATATCCCGTCAGCAAGCCTTCACCCGTTTCCGATGTCGACAAGGCGACAGGCGTGAAGAATTGCTCGAAAAACAGACGCGCGCCATCGGCGTCATCTTGAACATAATCGGCACTAAAGCAGGCCGTTTCCCAATCGCGATATTGCCCATATTGCGGCAAGTTCGGATTAAGGAAGGCTTGGGGATCGCGCGAATAGAATTTCTCGCAGGACTTTCGAAACGCCAAAAGCGCCGGAAGCGGATTTGACGCGCGCCACGCGGCAAGGTTGGAATATCCTGCAGGCAGAGGCACTTCAATGACAGGCTCTACCGGAACGGGCGACGTGACCGGCTCAGGCGTATATGTTGGCGCAGGCTCTGTGACGACTTCAGGTGTGGGCGTTGGATTCGGCATCGGCACTGGCTGCGTGACCGGATCAATGGGCGCGGGTTTTGAGGTAATAATCGCTGCCGGATGCGTCGCGGCAGGCTTGTGCGCGCAAGCAGGAACGATCGCCGCAAAGCACAGAACTGCGCAGAGTTTCGAAAAAGGTGACATGAGCGCTCGCTAAGTTTTTTTAGCCACGTCCGGCGCGCTGCCGAGTGTATCTTCGCCCTGTTCTTCAACGCTGGCGAGTTTCCAGCCCGGCTCATTTTGGCCCAGCTCGCGTTCATAGCTCCACACTTCATCAACTGCGCTGATGAAATCCAAATCGCCTTCGACAATATTGCCGTCTTTATCCATGAGCGCGCTGGACAGCTCCGCAACATAGCGCACATCAATGCGGCCCATATTGCCGTCGCGCTGCGCGCTGACAATCTCTGCCGATTTAAGGCGGGCCATATCTGTGGTTTGCGTAAAGCCTTGCGCGTCACGTTCGCGAATGCCTGCGGCGTAGGCCTCATAAACATCATCCGATAAAAGCGGGCGCAGCGCCTCTAAATCACCATCTGCGTAATATTCCAAGATCATGGAATAGACCGCTTTCGCGCCATCCAAAAATTGACCTTCGTTAAATCCGCCATCGCCCTGTGCAATCTCGGTCAGGCCAGCGCCTGCGGGGCCGCCAAAAATCGGCGCCGTCTGCGCTTGAACTTGCTCGGCTTCGCTTTGATCCTGGCCAGAGCCTGCACCAAAGGCATCATCCAAAAACTTCTTATCCGGCGACTCCCCGACTTCTTTGCCAAGAACGGCATAGAGCATGGCGCAGATAGCAAAGGCGATTGCGGCATAGATCATTACTTCAGTCATGCGGAGCTCCAAATAGGTGTTATAGTGTAGGTAGCCTATTTACGCTTAACTTCAAGTTACCGATTGCCGCAAATAGCTGACACGCTGTACTGGCATTGCGCGGTCATAATCCCCATGTTAGGCGCAAGCAAAACACACACCCAAGATAAAGAGACTAAAATGGCAAAATCACCTGCGAAACCTAAAGCAAAAGCGAAACCTAAGGCAAAAGCAAAAGCTGCGCCAAAAGCAACCGCAAAGGAAGCGCCGGCAGCGGCCCCTCAGGAGCAAGGCGAACAAAACGCGCCAATGCTGCGCGTCCTGGCGCAATATATCAAAGATGCCAGTTTTGAAAATCCAGGTGCGCCGGAATCGCTGCGCGCGGATCTGCCTGCGCCCGGAATTGACCTGAACGTCGAAGTCAAAGGCGCGCCGCTAGATGACAATACCGCCGAAGTCACGATCATGATCACGGCCAATGCAAAGCGCGGCAATGATGTCGCCTTCATCTCTGAGCTTGAATATTCAGGTCTGTTCGCCTTTGCCAATATCCCAGTCGAGCAGCTTAAAGGCATTATGCTGGTTGAATGCCCGCGCATCCTCTTCCCCTTTGCGCGTCAGATCCTCGCAAATATGACGCAGCAGGGCGGCTTCCCGCCGCTAATGCTTGACCCGATTGATTTCGCGCAGCTGTTCCATCAGCAAGGCGGCGGTCAAGAAAGCCCCGTCCTGAACTAATCACGCCCCAAGGCGCGTCTGTAACCTTTCCGCATTTACATGCATCAGGACTGGCGGGCGCGCGACAGAGTGCTATAAGCGCTCAAATCAATTCGTGGCCTCAGGGCCGCACATATTATGAATAGGACCTCACCATGAGCTCTGGTTTGACTAAAATTATCGCTGCGGCGCTAACGGCAACTTTGCTGGCGGGCTGCGCCAATAATGGTATCTTTAAGCGTAAAGCCAAAGACACAGTATCATCACGCACAATGGCAGCGCCAAAAATCGGCGTGAACAAATATTTGTGGCGCGCCTCGCTCGAGACCCTAAATTTTATGCCCATGTCTGACATTGACCCCTTTGGCGGCGTGATCCTGACAGAATGGCATTCAAACGCCGAAGCGCCAAATGAGCGCCTTAAGGTGAATGTCTATATTCTGGATACGCAGCTGCGCGCAGACGCCCTGAAAGTTGGCGTGTTCAAACAAGTCAAAAGCGGCGGCGGATGGCAAGACGCTCCCGTTGATGCCGATACAGGACGCACGCTTGAAAACGCAATTCTTACGCGGGCGCGTGAATTATATATTGCGTCAAATTAGACGATTTATAATTAAGTAAATGAAGAC
>CALKXN010000262.1 GCA_938003555.1 uncultured Robiginitomaculum sp.
GACGCGCTGTTTCTCTCCGCCCGATAATGTCGGGGGCAGGGCGTCCAAGCGATCACCCAGACCGACCCAGCGCAAAATTTCGACGGCATCGCCTGCGTAGCTTGCGCGTTTTTCACCATGAATACGAAGCGGGAGCGCCACATTTTCGAATATGGACAGATGATCGATTAGGTCAAAGTCTTGAAGAACGACGCCAATGCGGCGGCGAATGAGGGGCCTGTTTGAATCCGATAATTGCGCGCTATCTTGCCCGAATAAGGAGATGAGCCCCCGGCTGGCTTTCTCGCGCAGATACATCAATTTGAGTAAAGACGATTTCCCAGCGCCCGATGGCCCCGTGAGAAAGGCAAAATCGCCCTGCGCGAGCGTCAAATCTACGTCGCGTAAAACTTCAGGGCCTTCGCCATAGCGCATCGCAACGCCCGACATTTGCACGGAGGGCGCTTGATTTAGCTCAGGGCTGGACTTTGGGTCGTTAATTGGCATTCTGTCCTAGCTTAACCGAATCAGGGCTTTTATGATACTCACATGTCCAGAATGTACCACGCGTTATTCAGCAAAAGCTGATTCTATTGGCCCGAATGGCCGAACTGTGCGGTGTGCAAAATGTTCTGCGACGTGGTTTGTGGCGGCTGACCCTGATATTCTCGCTTTATCTGACCAAGAAAATGACAGCGGATTAACCGCAGCCTCAGTTGCGGGAGCATCAGCCGGTTTCAAGCCAGAGCCGCGGCCTGAGGCTTCAAACACAATAAATAAGCCCATTCCTGCTGGCGCGGCTACCGCAGCGTCGATTCGAGATAACGCCGATCGCAGCCGCGTGCGTCGCCGCCTCTTTGGCGTATCAATGATATGGGGTGTGACTTTGGCCTTATTGGCGTTGATCGCGCTTGCGGCCTATCTTTTTCGTCAACCGATTGTGGAACGGTTCCCGTCAACATCGACAATCTATAAATCTTTCGGAATTGATGTGGCCCAGAACGGCTTGACATTCCAAACCGTTCAATCGCGCTCTGCGATTGTTGAGGGTGTTCCGACATTGATCGTTGATGGCGTGGTGCAAAACTTAACCTCTGAGAATATGGCGGCGAGACCTGTTTTACTCAGCTTGCATAATGGCGGCGGGGATGAACTCACGCGTTGGATTGTTGAATTGCCCAAGCCAAATTTGGCCGGGCGTGGGGCGCAAACATTTGTGACATCTTATCCTAATCCGCCAATTGACGCGTCTATTTTGCGCTATCGTTTTGCTGATGAAATGGAAGTGGTCACTGCGCCTGATGTGATCACGCCGGAGCGCCTGTCACTTGCAACAACGCCAAGCCCGGACGAATAAAGACTTTTTTAAATCTAATTTAGCGATTTAGAATACTTTAGAACCGTTCGAGCAGGCGATCTAAATATTCACGTTCTTCTTGCTCACGCTCTTGCTCTGCAGAGCGGCGACGCAGCTCTTCCATCAAGTCGCGCGCGCGTTGACGCTCTGTCTCGGCCGGAATATCGAGGCCTTCACCGATTGAATTGCCTTCTTCACCGTCATCCCCGCGGCCAAAGGGATCAGAGCCCGCGCGGCCATTTTGCCCGCCTTGTCCGCCTTCTTCACCTTCAGGAATATTGCTCTGGGCCACAACGGCCTGTCCAATCGACCGTAACATGTCGATGGCGTCTTGTTGCGCTTCGCGCGCTTGCGCAAAATCACCACGCTCCAGAGCGTCTTCTGCGCGCTTCATCGCTGCGCGGGCTTGTTCTAGCGCGTCCTGCGCAGACAAGGCTTGAATTGTGTCTTGGCTAGGGTCATCGGACGGGCCCGCGCCAACGGTGCCTTCCGGTGCATCAGGATCAACTTCGCCGCCGCCGCCGGGACGCGCCTCAGGATTAGACGCTTCGCCGCTTCCGCCCTGCGCGTCGGGATTAGATTGGCCTGAGCCTCCGCGTCCCGGGCGCTGCCCTTCTTGAGCGCCTGCGCCTTCGCCCTCTTCAGGACTTGGGGCTTGGCCCATATCAATTCCGCTATTCGGGTTTGTCAGCCCGTCTTCAAGTTTATCCAGGCCCTCGGACAGAGCGGCTTGATCCCGAGCAAGCTGCTCTGGGTCAGGCTGTTGCTGCGCGCCTTGAGCGCCGCCGCTCTCGCTGCCGCTATCTTCATTTCCGGCGTCATTCCCATTTTGCGGCTGACCTTGACGGTTCTGCGCTTCTTCTTGACGCCGCGCTTCGTCTTCGAGTTTGCGCTGCTCGCCGGTTAGGTCTGCAAGGTCTTCTAAGGCTTCTTTTGCTTCAGCGGATAGTCCATCTGATGAGTCGCCATCCCCTTCGCCTTCGCCGCCTTTTGTTTTTTGAATTTTCATATTCTCTAAAAGTTCGGCCAATTGCGTCAGAGCGCGGCGCGCGCCTGCTGTATCGCCAAGGCGGTTCGCTTCTTCGATAGCATCCATTAAGCGTTGAATCTCGGCGGCGTCTCTCGGCGTGCCGCCGCTGCCGCCTTCGCCTTCAACAGTTTCGGCATTATCCGTCAAATATTCAACATAACGATCAACAGCGTCATTATAGCGGCTAAATAATGTATCAATTTCGCGTTTGCGGGCGCGGCGGGCAATGCCGGCGCGCAAGTCTTGTTCTGCGGCCATCATTTCTTCGCGCGCGCTGCCGAGGGGGCCAAATTCTGCGCGAATGGCGATCTCCCAAAGCTCCGCCTCCAGACCGACAAGATCACTTACGGATTCCGCTTGAGCCACGCGCTGATGAACATATTCAAGACCCATGAAAATGACAACGTCGCGATACATTTGATCCGGCATATCCGTCATTGCGCCGAGCAGGCCATAAACGCGCCGTACATTTTGGGGCGCGCGCTCAATGGTCAGTTCAGGCAGATCGGCCGTATAAGAGGGCCATCGGACTTTATTGGGTTTCGGCATTGGGCCATATTCGCCTTCGACATTGAGCAATAAACTGCGATTTTCGACAACCGCCTTGGCCAGCGGGTCAATAAAAATTTTATCGGGGATCGCGAATGTCTCTGTTGCACTGCGTCCCTC
>CALKXN010000263.1 GCA_938003555.1 uncultured Robiginitomaculum sp.
ATTAGATGGCAAAAAAGCATATGAAACTCGAGGTAAATGGGAAGTTAAAAACGATTTTATGGCAGGCCCTTTTATCAACTACACTGTAATCGATAAAAAGAATAATCGTTTGGTAATTTTTGAAGGATTTACCCGGTTTCAGCTCTGAACTTCTTTAAATCGCTCAACGTAAGGCATTCAGCCAAATTCCGACCTACAAAACACTTACCCCCTAATGCTTTTCGATTCCTAATTGTCCGAACAGGCACTCTGACCTTTAAGAAACAACAAATAATCAAAGGCCGAGGACACGTTGTTTTTCGGGAATATTTACGACAAGCCCGTCATGTCTATTTTGGAGCTCGATCTGACATGACAGCCGAGATCTATGATCAACATTCTCCCCAAAATCCAACATAGAGTCTTCCATTTCAGTCTTCGCTTCAAAGCTATCAACCCAAGAGTCTTCGATATAGACATGACAGGTCACACAGCAGCAGGCCCCAAAACACTTGGCTTCGATCTCGTAAATATTGGACTGAACCGCGACCTCCATGAGAGACATTCCCAGCTTAGCTTTCACCGTAACATTCTCGGCATTGCGGCGTTTAAAGTTAATAAGAATATGTGTCATAAATTGAGTGGTCTAAATGAGGCTAGATTCCCCTAAATTTGAAATTGACGCGGAGACGTCTCCTTACCGCAGCTCTTGACCTCATCCTTTGTCACCAAGGTGAGGACAAGTTTTGGCTGAGTGTGATCTATATCCGTAGAAATGTTTTTATCTCTAAACACTGAACTCAACACATCTTTTTCATGCAGGCTGCGAATATCATCGCTGCCGCCAAAATACGCCCCCTTCAGAAATATTTGAGGCAGCGTCTTAACGCCCGAATAAGTTTTTACGCCTTTGCGTACACCTTCGGATTTCAATACATTTTCATATGTATATGCGACGCCATAATAGTCCAAAATATCTATTGCGCGAGACGAATATCCGCAGTTCGTATCGGTAGGTTCACCTTTAATAAAAATGACAATGTCTTTGCGAGATACGGCTTTCTCGATATAATTTTGCATATTTAAATCTCTTATTGTATTTCAGGGAAATAGATGAACTGAGCTACGTTTTTAGATCTCGATTAGGCCTCCCCCCCTCAAATACAAATTTCAGTGCAGGTGAAGCGTTGATAAGCAAGTTCTCTGAGCCCCTTACCCCGCTTTGCGCTTCTCTCTGCGCGCATCAATGGCGTCGACGAAGTGGTGATTGACGTCGCGGTGTTCGCACTCATCTGCGCGCACGGCGATGATCACATCTGTAAGCCGCGCATCGGGGTTAAGTTGCCAATAGTCGATGGCAATTTGAGGCGCGGGGACATTTTCGTGCCGTCCGGCCTCAACTTCATTTAAATATTGAGTATAGCTGATGACGGCTTCTTCTTCGAAATATCCGACCACGCGATGCGCTGTGCGCGGAGCAAAAAGATAGAGCCAGAAATAGGCATTATAAAACATTAACTGCGTCACCATAATGACGAAACGCTCAAAACCATTGGGCTGCGCGATTTCAATGAATGTCATTAAATGCATGCGCTCATTTTCTGCTTCATCAAGCAAGGTTCTGATCCAGCCTTCATCATCACTCATGCGGCGCAAAGAGGAGAGGTGAAGCCACAGTCCCCCGACCATGCCAGGCACAGCGGCGACAGTTTCTAGGACAACCGCGCGGTGACCGTAACGTTTGGCAAAGAATTTGTCGGCAATGAAACGCAAGACCTTGGTAAAGGCCCGGGCAATCTTATCGCTCTTTGTGTTTGGCGTGATGTGGCGATCAATCTCCACATCCGTAAGGACTTTTCTAGGCGGCACTTTGGGGTGAGCAATCATGGTGTGTCCTCTCTGAGTTAAACTGAATTTTTATGTCTAAGAATAGGAGAAAATTGCGCAAAGGGATTGGGCGTCGATAAATGGCTATCGTGATGAAATGCGAGGCCCATTTGAAAACTCTGTGCAATACGATTTGCCACTAGCATGATTTCGGCGCTTTGGGGTTGTGACAATGTATCATCTGCGGCGTCTTGGAACATGGCCAGCCAACGCGTGAAATGCTCCGGCGTAATATTCGTTATCGCCAAATGCTTTTGCATCGGATTGCCCTCAAACCGTTTTGTCTTTAGAAATATGGAGCACCAGAAGGTTTCAATATGCAGAATATGTTTATTCCATTTGGCGTCACTGTCGCCGATTTTCCCGATAAAAACCGGAGACAAAAATGGGTCACGGCGAATGCGTCCATAAAACAGCCGCACCAAGCGGCTTATATCGTGCTGCGTTAACGCCATTACATCACGATAGGCAGCACGATGGCCGCGCCGACCATTCCCCACACGATCATATTGATCAAAGAGCGAAACACGCCGCCATCTTGTTCAAGGCTGACACCCGCCATAGACAAGGCCAGATTACCTGGAAACAGGAATATCGCCCCTATAGCTTTCAAGATTAACATATCGCACTCCTAAATAAGTAAACTATTTGCGTATTATATAAAGAGGCGTTACAAGAAGGTCAAGATTAAAAGGACACAACGTGAATTTAACGAAATTTTCCGACTACTCATTACGCGTGCTCATTTATTTGGGCACAATGGATACCCCGAAAACAACAGCGCAAACCATTGCGCAGGCCTATGACATATCCTTTCATCATGTCGCCAAAGCCTGTCAGTGGCTGGTGCGCGAAGGCTATATCAAATCTGAGCGCGGGCGCGGCGGCGGTATATTTTTGGCCAAAGCGCCGAGCGTGATCAATATAGGCGATCTGGTCGAAAAGGCTGAAGCGGGAAGCGCGCTCGTAGAGTGTATGAAACCCTCGGGCGGGGCATGCTGCATTGCGCCGTCATGCGGACTGACCGGGGCCATTGCGGCGGCGCAAGCGGCGTTCATGGCAACATTGCGCGGCTACACCCTTGCCGACATCATAACCAAACGCTCTGCGCTGCAACAGCTGCTAGGCAATATGGAGACCACATCATGACTCAACTTCCCGATGGCGTAGAGCCCTATGCCCGCTCCCCATTATTTACGGCCAAAAGCGTTCCGCACAAATTACTCGCAACACATGACCTAAAAGTCGGAACGTGGGGACGGCTGAATGTGACACAGGGCACAGTGAGATATTTCATCACAGGTCAGGACGAAAGCCATCTTATTACAGCGCCACAGATTCACATTATCACGCCGCAAGAAAAGCATTATATTGAACCGTCCGATGACGCTGAATTTTTCATTGAGTTCTGCGCGCAAAAACGCGCCTCATAGATAAAACGCCCAGAGCTAGACTTTCCAGCCCTGATGCAAGGCCGCAACGCCGCCTGTATAGTCAGTCCAGCTGACGCGGCCAAATCCAGCCTCGCTCATCATATCGGCAAATTTCTGCTGGCGCGGGAATTTGCGGATCGACTCGACAAGATATTGATAGCTGTCTTTATCACCCGCAATCACGCCGCCCATACGCGGGATAACGTTAAAGCTATACATGTCGTAGATTTTGGAGAGCCATTCCGCCGGCGGGGTGGAGAACTCCAGACAGAAGAACCGTCCGCCAGGTTTTAGGACGCGGCGCATATCGCGCAGCGCCATATCGCGGTCGGTGACATTACGAATACCGAAAGCAATCGTGACCACATCAACACTATTATCAGGGAGCGGCAAGCTTTGAGCATCGCCCGTCACGCGGGTCAGGCGCAAGGGACGACCGCGATCATCGACATCTTTATCTTGTCCAGCCAAAAGCATTTCCGTGTTGATATCGCAGACAATCGCGCTGGCCTGTTTTTCACTTGGCGTTTTACGGCGCATATTTGCCGCAGCGGCGCGCGCAAGGAAGCGGCGGGACAGATCACCCGTGCCGCCCGCCACATCGAGCAAGGTTTCGCCCGGCTGCGGATTGACTCGCGCCATGGTCATATCTTTCCACACGCGGTGGATTCCAAAGCTCATCGCGTCATTCATGACATCATAGCTACTGGCGACAGAATCAAACACGCCGCGCACGCGCGAGACCTTTTCATCCGTTGGGATTTGCTCGAACCCGAAATCGATTGTGTCTTCTGTCTTTGTATTTTTTACCATACAGCCTATCTAAGGCCTTCGACTTCATCTGACTAGAGGACAATATGCCCGAACTTCCCGAAGTTGAAACCGTCCGCGCGGGCTTATCCCCGCATATGGAAGGCGCGCGATTTGAGCGCGTCACGCTGGGTCGCCCCGATTTACGCTTTCCCTTTGCCGAGAATTTTGCGGGGCGTCTTGAAGGCGCGACGCTGACCCGTTTATCGCGGCGCGCTAAGTTCTTAATGGCGGAGCTATCGTCGGGTGAAACGCTGATTATGCATCTGGGCATGAGCGGGCGGTTTACGATTGATGAAGGCGGGGCCGCCTTGACGCCCGGCGAATTTACGCACCCCCAAGCTACGAACCCCAAACACGATCACGTTATATTCGACATGAGTCGCGGCGCGAGAGTGGTCTTTAATGATCCGCGCCGTTTCGGCTTTATGGAATTATTCGCCAAAGGCGAAGCCATAGAGCGCCTCGCCCATCTCGGCCCAGAGCCGCTATCCAATGAATTTAACGGCCCTGCCCTGCGCGCAGCGTTTAAAGGCAAGAAGAGTAAAGTGAAGTCCGCCCTGCTCGATCAACGCAATGTGTCAGGCCTTGGCAATATATATGTCTGCGAAGCGCTTTATCGCGCGGGCATATCGCCCACGCGCGCGGCGGGGCGCCTATCCGTGGCCGAGAGCGAGACGCTCGCGGGGCATATCAAAGTCATACTGCGCGAAGCCATTGCTTCGGGCGGATCGACTTTGCGTGATTTCGCGGGCGCGTCCGGCGAATTGGGCTATTTTCAACATAGCTTTGATGTCTATGGCCGCGAAGGCGAGCCGTGCAACAACTGCGCCGCGCCCATAACACGCCTGGTCCAATCCGCGCGCAGCACATTTTATTGTAAGACCTGTCAAGGGTAAGCTTTGACATCCTAAGGCGTGACAAGCTTGCTTTGCCCCGCTATGAGGCGCAAAATTTTTTGAGAGAGAATTATGGCTTATAAAACAATCGAAGTCTCTGAAGAGGGCCGCATTGGCATTATTCAATTTGACCGTCCCAAAGCACTCAACGCACTCAATTCTGAACTATCCGGTGAAGTCGCGCAGGCTTTGCGACGCTTTGAAGCGAATGACGACATTGGATGCGTAATTTTCACAGGCTCAGAGAAAGCCTTTGCCGCCGGAGCGGATATTAAAGAGATGCAGCCCAAAGGGTTCATGGAGCATTATCGCTCTGACATCTTCGATAATTGGGAAACTTTGGTCAATTTCCGCAAACCGACGATTGCTGCCGTGGCCGGCTACGCATTGGGCGGGGGCTGTGAAGTGGCCATGATGTGCGATATTATCATCGCCGCTGACACCGCTAAATTCGGACAGCCCGAGATCACGCTAGGCGTTATGCCCGGCATGGGCGGTACGCAGCGCCTCATTCGCGCGGTGGGCAAGTATAAAGCCATGGATATGTGCCTAACGGGTCGCCGCATGGACGCCGCTGAGGCGGTCGGGTGCGGTCTCGCCTCACGCGTTGTGCCCGCTGACGAACTTATGGAGACGGCGAAGGCCGCCGCAGCGACAATTGCAGGCCACAGCTTACCTATTGCGATGATGACAAAAGAGACCATCAACGCGGCGCAAGAGATGA
>CALKXN010000264.1 GCA_938003555.1 uncultured Robiginitomaculum sp.
CGCTATAGGTGACCCTTGGGCCAAGATTTAAATAAGATGAAACGACGTAATTACAAGTCGCCCCCCGATTCCGCGCAGTGGTTACCATATTAAAATCATGGTGACTAGCGGCGGTCTAAACAAAATATCACCACCTAAGCAATTGATATTTAAGCTAAATCATCGCCATTCCGCCATTTACGTGCAGAGTCTGTCCCGTCACATAGCCTGCTTCGGAGGAGGCAAGATAAAGTGCGGCAGCAGCAATATCATCACTGGTCCCCAAATCGCCTGCTGGAATTTTCGTCAAAATGGCATCTCTTTGCGTGTCATTAAGAACATCTGTCATCGGCGAGGCAATAAATCCAGGCGCGATGCAATTGGCGGTAATGCCACGAGAGCCCACTTCTTGGGCAATAGATTTGGTAAAGCCGATCATGCCTGCTTTGGACGCGGCGTAATTGGCTTGGCCCGGATTACCCGTCACGCCAACGACGCTGGTAATGCCAATGATACGGCCCCAACGGGATTTCATCATCGGGCGAAGGCACGCTTTTGTCAGGCGGAAATATGCTTCCAAATTGACCTTTTGAACAAGGTCCCAATCGTCCTGCTTCATCCGCATCAATAGCCCGTCGCGCGTTAAACCCGCATTGGACACTAATATGTCAATTGAACCGCCCAACGCCTCAGCGGCTTGACCGGGCAGCGCGTCTACGGCGTCACCATCTGATAAATTACAAGGTGTTGCAAAAGCGCGCTCACCTAGTTCAGCGGCCAAACCTTCTAGTTTTTCCGCCCGTGTTCCCGACAAAGCGACGCTCGCGCCTGCGGCGTGAAGCTGTTTGGCAATCGCGCCGCCAAGGCCGCCTGTTGCGCCGGTGACCAGCGCGCGTTTTCCTGTAAGATCAAACATTCTCTATCCTTTTAACTGCAATGCGAAAGCCTCAAGCGCTTCCAGCGTATCTAATCTATGGCCCGTCAAGCCATCTGTAATTCGTTTAAGCATAACGGTCAGGACTTTACCTGTTCCGGGCTCTGCCAAATCCGTGATTCCCTGCCCGGCCATCCATTGAATCGATTCGCGCCAGCGCACTTGGCCTGTCACTTGGGTGACAAGGTCAGCTTTAAGCTGTTCAGGGTCCGTCACGGGCTGCGCAGTGACATTATTCACAATCGGCAAAGCCGGCGCGTTAAATGTCACATCCGCCAGCGCGTCTTTCATGGCCTCGGCGGCGGTCGCCATCAGCTCACAATGAAACGGTGCAGAGACAGGAAGCATCATGGCGCGCTTCACGCCCATTTCCGTTGCGGCAGCATTTGCGGCCTCAACGGCGGCCTTTTCACCAGAGATCACAATTTGTCCCACGGCATTATCATTTGCGATTTGAACAATGCCGATTTTCGACCCGGCCTCGACGGCCTTTGCGGCATCTTCGGGCGTCGCGCCAAGAAGCGCAGACATCGCGCCAATACCGGGCGCAACGGCCTTCTGCATAGCCTGACCCCGTAACTTTAGTAACTTAGCTGTATCCTCTAAACTCACAACACCTGCCGCGCAAAGCGCAGAATACTCACCCAGTGAATGACCGGCAGCATATTTCGCCGCTGTAATGTCAACGCCAAATTCGGCTTTCAGCGCGCGCACCGCCGCAACTGAACAGGCCATTAAAGCAGGTTGCGCGTTCTCCGTTAGAGTCAAATCCTCAATCGGGCCACCCGTCATCAGGGCGAAAAGTTTCTGATTTAGCGCGTCATCAACGGCCTGAAAAACCTCTTTTGCGGCCGGGAAGGCCTCAGAAAGGGCCTGCCCCATACCGACATTTTGGCTACCTTGGCCGGGAAAAATAAAGGCGAGTGTCATATATATCCTTATTTCAGCGCGCGAGTCATGAATCTCACGAGGCGCCACGCTTATACTATGCCCAATGACAGGGCAATGACAGCGCCGTCATAACAGAGCCGATAAAGTCTAAAGTAAACACAATATTTACCATCGAGGCATTAACCATGTGTAATGGTGGGGAAAACAAGGCTGGGAGAGCTAAATGAGCGCGTTTAATAAATTTCGCACCATTGTCACGGGCAAGACTGTCAACCAAGATAGAAACACCCCCGTTGTGCTTGACGCGATTGAAGACGTTTCTCAAACGCCTACCCCCGACGATGTTGAACAGATTGTCATGAACGCTCGCGCCAAAGCCGAGGAATTAAATGCCAATCGTGACATTGTAAAATCCATTACATCTGAACGGCCGTCCGACCAATATCCATCCATTGAGCCAAGTGCTTCTTATGAACCGCAATCGGAGCAGCTGACTGCGCCGCCGGATATAGAGCCCGCTTCAACACCTGCAGCTGATCAAACAATAGAGACAAAGTCCGAATTTATGCCCCTTACGCCAACGCCTTCCTACCAAGATACTCCGCCCGCCGCCCACTCAACCGCGCCGCGCAGCCTCGGCCCTGCCCGCCGCACCGATAATTTGTCAAATATCCGTCAGGATCTGGCGCAGCTAAATGAAGATATGTCCACGGGTGAGCAATTTTATGCTCAATCCCTCAAACGTATCTCTAACCTTATTAATTATGCCTATGAGACAGAAGCGAACCTATCTGCGCTCGAGCATTTAGAGCCTGAAAATATTCGCCTGAAATCCGCGATTGAAGAAGCGCGCAAAACCGCGACAGAGCAGACCGTTCGCGCTGAATCGCTTAAATCCAAAGCCGACGCCTATGAGGCCCGTTATCTGGACTCGCGCCAAAGCCTCGAGAAAGCACAGCTTGCCCTGACGCAAATGGAAGCCTCACAAGAGGCGCTACAGCGCGAAATTTCCGATAAAGATGTGGAAATTTCTGGCCTTAAAAATTCAAACCGTACAATCCAGAACAATCTGGCTGTAGACCGTCAAGCCGCTGAGAAATTATCGTCCAAGAACCTACAACTCTCCAGCGAATTATCCGTCGCGCAATCCGAGCGCCTGGAACTTGAAAAGCGCGTTGCCGATTTGCAATCCCGTTATGAAGACCTTGGCCGCGTTCGTGACGAATTAGAGCGCATGATCGCGCAGACACGCAGCAGCCACAAAGCCACTGAAGAACATAATTTAGCGCTTAAAACCGAGCTGGAGCAGGTTCTGGCCGACGTTCAGGTCTTTAAAAAGCAATTTGACTCAACAAATCGCAACAAAACCCATGAATTGAACACTCTACGCGCCAAAGCCTCTGATCTTGAAGCAGAGGTCGCCGTTAAAACCGACGTTGTGAAACACGCCCATGATGAAATGGCTGAGCTTCGTGAGAAATTTGACAGTGCCCATCGTGGTCGCCGTAAATTACTGGAACATATCGAAACGCAGAAGCGCGATATGGACGCCCTTCGGGACCAAGCCAATACAAGCAAAGCAGAAACAGCGGCGCTCGCCTCCAAGCTCATGTCACATCAGGCTGAAACCGAAGAGCTTCGCCGCCTAAATCAACTCCAATCAGACAAATTAAAGCGCTATTTGGCAATCAATACGTCCCCTCTGACAGCCGCGGCTCCAACCCGAAAGCCCGTCTACCCCGAGCGCTCAGCGATAGAGACGCCTATCGCGGCAGCGGCCCCTCTGGCCGCGCAGGCTTCGTCAGTTTTAGATACGCCTGAATTTAAATCAGAACTCGATAATTTTAAAACGCAGCACATCCCAGATATGATCGGTAAAGCCGCGCCCGCCTCAACTGACTTTTCAATTGAACGCCGCAGCGCAGATCGTCCATTCCAGGGCGCGCCGACACAGCCCGTTGATATTCGCGCCGAAGAATCCGCGCGGTTTGGCATGGTTGGCGGCATTTCAGCAGATCACGCTATGGGATCAAAGCCTAGAACCGAGTCCCCTGCGGCGCAGTCTAACGACCATTTCGATGCCGCCTTTAATGAGTTACAAGCGGCTAAGGCGCCGGAGCCAATCGCAAGAAACGCCCGTAGCGAAGCCGAAGAAATTGAAGATACGCTTAGCAGTTTTCACGAACTTGACCTGCTGGAACAAACGGGCCGCACAGCTTAGGCTCCACGCCGCCCTTTGAGACGGTCATTGTGACTTAATCTCTTGCAAAACTTCGCCGTGTGTATATAGCTGCGCCCCTTGACTGATTGCGGTCCGGCTTGGCCCTGTACATGGTGTACATCCAGAGTCGGAACCATCGCCGGCGCGTCCCTTCGGTTGCCCTGCGCCGCAATCCCAAACAGAAGGGCCACTTAAATGGCATTATACGAACACGTCGTGATGACACGACCTGACGTTTCCTCTGCGCAAGTAGAAGAAATCGTCGAAAAACTCTCTGCGAAAATCGCAGAACTGGGCGGCTCTGTTGGCCGCACGGAATATTGGGGTCTTCGCAACCTCGCTTACCGCGTTCGCAAGAACCGTAAGGCGCATTACAGCCTGCTTCAGGTTGATGCTCCGGCTGGTGCATTGCACGAAGTTGAGCGTATGCACCGCATTAACGAAGACATCCTGCGTTATTTGACTATTCGCGTCGAAGAGCACAGCGAAGATCAATCGCCTATTCTGATCAAACGCGAAGAGCGTAAACGCCGCGAACGGAGAGATTAATCATGGCTCGTAAATCCGACATCAAAATCGAAAACCTGCCGTCACGGACCCCGTTCCGTCGTCGTCGCAAGGTTTGCCCATTCTCCGGTGAGAACGGCAAAACAATCGATTATAAAGATCCTAAATTATTGCAGCGCTATACATCTGAGAAGGGCAAAATCGTGCCGTCTCGTATCTCTGCTGTATCCCATAAAAAACAACGTATTCTGGCTCAAGCCATCAAACGCGCCCGCTTTTTGGCGCTGATGCCTTATGCTGGTCATTAGGAGAATTTGAAATGCAAGTTATCCTATTAGAACGCGTTGATAATCTGGGCGCTATGGGCGACGTCGTTGAAGTTAAGCCGGGTTTTGCCCGTAACTTCCTTCTTCCCCGCGAGCGCGCCCTTCGCGCGACAAAAGCCAATATGGTCCGTTTCGAAGCGGAACGTGAGTTCCTTGAGAAGCGTAACGCCGAAGCCGCGCAAAAAGCGCGCGACGAAGGTGGCCACATGGACGGCGCAAGCTATATCATGATCCGCAAAGCGGGCGAAACAGGTATGCTTTACGGTTCAGTTTCTGCACGCGATATTGCTGAAGTCGTCGGAAGCGGCGTGACGCGCGGTATGGTCAAGCTTATGACGCCGATCAAAGCGCTGGGCGTGACAACTGTTGCTATTCGCCTTCACGCAGATGTCGAAGTCAATGTTGACATCAACGTAGCCCGCACAGAAGACGAAGCTGAGCGTCAAGCCAAAGGCGAAGACGTTATTGCAACGCAAATGGACGATGACCGCGCACAAGCGGAAGACGCCATTGCAGAACGCGGCGAAATCAACGCTGAAATGTTTGAAGAAGAATCTTTGGCCGCAGCTGCTGCCGAAGACCTATCTGACGCTGCTCCGGCAGAAGCCAAAAGCGAAGAAGAAGAATAACGCCAGCATT
>CALKXN010000265.1 GCA_938003555.1 uncultured Robiginitomaculum sp.
CTTTTTCTGCGACAGCACAACAAACGCCGCCGGATGACTTTGGAACTTTGCCCCAAATCTATGACGCCGCGCTTTCCCCGGATGGCACCCAAATTGCGATTTTTATTACCGTAGAGGGAACATATGCCGTCAGAGTCATGCATGTTAAAGGTGATCAAGGGGAAGCCCCTCGGGCATTTCTTTTGGGTGACGGCGTAAAACCAAGATGGATAAAATGGGCCAATAATAACCAAGTTCTGGCAGCAATGTGGCAGAATGAAATCATTCAAAGAACGCCGATTACGGCAAGCTATATCTACACAGTAGATGCAAGCACGATGGAGCACAAAATTTTAGTACGGCCATCACGCAAAATTCTGCGGCAAAATAACAGTCATGTCATCGACTTCCTAGAAGATGACCCGGATCATATCTTGATGGCTTACTCAAATATAGATCAAGGCCGTCCGGCAGTGCAACGCGTCAACATCAAGACGCGCAGAGCCAAAACCATTAAAGCCGGGTCAAGCCGCACACAGTATTGGTATACAGATCAGCGCGGAGAGCCTCGTATTGGACAAGGCCTAGACGATGGGTATGAAAAAGTCGAAAAATGGCACATGACAATCCGTGATGCCAATAGTGACAAATGGAGAAATTCATCCGAATATCCAGGGTTAGAGCCCGACACGGATGTAATTGGATTTACCAGCAACCCGAATGAAGTCATTATTCGGTCGCGAAATGGGCGTGATACTTTAGGGCTTTACACATATAATCTTGACGACAAAAAAATGGGACGTGCGCTTTTCCATGATGATGATTATGACGCATCTTCCGTCGTGCTCAGCGCAGATGGAAATGAAGTCATAGGCGCAAAATTAGTCACAGATACTCGCGAAATAAGAATGTTTGAAGGAAAAACGACTGTACTTGACCGTATGCGTTCGAAATACCCCAACAGTAATATCGATTACATTGATCAATCCTATGACAAACGATTTGTTCTGTTCAAATTATCCTCTCCAACCTATCCAGGGGTGCTGATGATGGTGGATTCAAACACAGATAAAGTGACAATTTATGGCAAATATTACCCGCAACTCGAAGAGGAAGAGCTAGGTCTCGTACAGCAAATTAAATACCCTGCGCGTGATGGGTTTCGCGTCCCGGCCTACATAACACTGCCGCCCAAAGCGGAAGCCGCCGGGCAGGTCAAAAATTTGCCGTATATTATTCTGCCCCATGGCGGCCCCTATGCCCGCAGCTCGAAACGCTTTGATTATTTTGCTCAATTCTTTGCGTCACAAGGCTATGGCGTTATGCAAATGAATTTCCGGGGTTCCGCAGGTTACGGAGAGGCCTATGAAGATGCTGGTCGTGAAAGCTGGGTTCTCATGCAAGACGACGTTGAAGACGGCGCCCGTTTTCTCATTGAAAAAGGATATGCAGATCCAAACAAAATGTGCATCGCAGGATGGTCTTTTGGCGGGTATATTTCACTCATGGCCGCCGTGAAGAATTCAGACATTTATCAATGCTCGATCTCAATGGCAGGCGTAACTGATATTCCGGATCTCATTAGGGACGCCAAAAAATATCGCTTTGGCGCATTGTCAGCAAATACCTCTATTATTTCCGGCTTCACTGACAACAAGGAGATGAAGGAAAACTCTCCTGCGCGCCGCGCGGATGAAATCACCATGCCTGTTTTTATTGCCCACGGCAAAAAGGATCAGCGCGTGCATTTCGATCAATATAAACGCATGGTTCGCGCACTCAAAAAAAGTTCCTCAGATGTCACAACCATGGAATTTGTCGGTGAAGATCACTTCCTCTCAGAGGAAGGAAATCGCAAGCGTTTCTTTAATGGACTTGAAACATTTTTAATTGACGTCAACGGCAAAAGCGAATGGGCCAATGATTAGGGGTGGCGCTTAGGCGGAGCAGCTTGCTCCGCCGAGCACGCAGAATTTGGCGCAATGGGGGTGGTTCAGTTTAATCGGCTTGAGGCTGTCTTTCAGCGTCTTGCCGGTTTCAAATTGTGTATCATCCCAAAGCAATGTGCAGGCCAGAACGCACGGAACGTCTTCGCCCTTGCGTTTGACCACCATGCGCGAATTTGCGCACATCATGCTGTCGGGGCTGATCGATAGAATATCCCAGCAATCTTTGGTGATTTCTGGCACGTCGACTTTCTCATCCATTTCAGGAAAGAGCAAAAGCGTGGCCGGATTCATCGCGTCAATATTCCAGCCATGGGCCGCAATGAGCGCGCCATAACCGGCGCGCGCTGTTGCTTCGTCTTCGCTAAACATCGAGCGTCCGGCAATATTAAGACTAAAACCGTGCGCGGTGAGCCAGGCCATGCCTTTCAACGCAATCTCGAAACTGCCCTGCCCGCGTTCACGGTCGTGACCTTCGGCGGTAAAGTGATCGAGCGAAACGCGCATTGTCAGCTTGTCGCCATATTTTTCGTTAATCTCAAGCAGACCTGCCTGAACACGCGGGCGCATCATGGGCTTCATGGCATTGGTCAGCATTAGAACTGTGTGGCCGCGCTCCAGCGCCATCGTAGTAATTTTATTCATATCCGGATTAAGATAGGGCTCGCCGCCCGTAATTCCGATTTCGACTTTGCCGTAACCAAGAGCGTCAATTTCGTCTAAATAGGGCGTGACTTCAGCGGCGCGCAAATAAACAAAATGATCCGCCGTCGGCGAGCTTTTGATATAGCAATTGGCGCATTCAATATTGCACTGACTGCCGCTGTTCAGCCACAGCGTTTGTAACCCTGTCCAATAGACGCGCGCACGCTTTTCACCTTTGGCGGTGATATCTGGATCAATAAATTTTGCCGGATCAAGCGTCGGCGGCGCGGAGACAATTTCATTCATATGGCTGCTTAGCGTGAAGTCGGGGTGGGCGTCACTAACAATTCCGTGAGGATGCAGAATGATATATGGAAAGCACACTTGACATGTAAAGCGCCCTTGTCTATGTAAAGTTAACTTTACTGCATGGGGAGCAACTATGACGCAAAAACACATACCCTCACACCATAACAATCCTGGGGCAAAGCTCGGTTGGATATTGGGAATCACCGGAGGCTTAACGGGTCTGATGGCTGGACTCTATTTCGGCTTTATGACCTCTTAACTGGAGAAACGACATGTCACCTAAACTCGCAAGAATGCGGTATATGAAACTTTTTATACCCTCAATGGTCCTTTATGTTGTCGGCATATTCCTTGCCTCAACCGAGCTGATCTTGAACATATTGCCTAAGGGCGCAATTTACGGCCTCGTGGTCATTCCCGCCATTGGCGTTTTTGGATGGATATATGCACAAATGCGTTTCGTTCGTGAGACGGATGAGTTCATTCGAAAAGTGCAAATCGAAGCGATCCTCTATGGCGTCTGCGCACTGATGTGTGTCGCCACGGTTTGGGGCTTGTTGGAGTTTTATACGAATGTCCCAAAGCTCCCAATCTTCTTTGCTCTCCCTGGATTTTACCTGTTCTACGGCCTCGCAGGCGCCTATCTGGGATGGAAGAACAAAGCTATATGCAGCATGTTGTAACGGAGCACACATGCAAAACACTCTCAAAAATCTCCGCGCAGATAAAGGTCTGTCCCAGCAGGCGCTAGGCGATTTGCTCGACGTATCACGGCAATCTGTCAACGCTATCGAAACAGGCCGCTATGATCCCTCGCTCCCGCTTGCCTTTAAAATTGCGCGTCTGTTTGATTGCGCGATTGAGGATATATTCAAAGATGAGGCTCATACAGACGCATAAAGGCGCTCGCAATTTCATCCTGCATTCTGTAATGAAGGCAGGATTAACTATGGAGATTTCTATGTCGCGTCTGTTTCTGTCATCCTGTTTCATCGCGGCGCTTAGCCTATCCGCCTGTAATGTTAGCTCTGATGGAGCCTCCAAAACATCATCCGAGGACGCCGAGACGCAAGACTTTGCCAATGAAGAAGAGCGTGTGGCCGATCAGATGGTGACGGAAATGAGAATCATCGTCCAAGCCATTGAAAGCGTCAAAGGCGAAGATTCTGCGCAGGCCGCCGCGGAAACCATCGCAGCCTCTGCACAAAAAATGCGCATAATTGGCGAGAAAGCCGCCGATGAACTAGACCGCGATAAATTCCAAGCCGCAATGGGCGCGCGTGAAGATGATTTAAATCAATTAGCCGATCGCGCGCAAAGCTCAGTGACCAAGCTTGCGATATTCAAGTCAAAATTAGCAATACAGCTTGCAGAGGAATTAGCCGAAATTGACTGGAGTTTCATGGCTGGCCCTGAACCCGAAGCTGGTCAATAGACCACGCCTCCAATCATTATGAAAACTGTCACTATCCTTGGCGTGACCGGCTCTATCGGTCAAAGCGCCCTGCGCTTCCTGCGTCTTCACCGCGATACATTTTCGCTTGAGCACATCTCTGTCGGATGCAGCGCGGATGAAGCCCTAAAAATCGCGGCTGAATTTAAGTGCAAAAGCATCGGCGTCGCGGATGAAACTTGCGATATCGAAGTCCCCGCAGATGTAAAATTATATCGCGGCGCAGAAGCGCTCTGCGCGCAAGCGGCCCAAAATGTGGACGTCGTTCTGGGCGCAGTCTCCGGCTCGCAAGGCCTGCCTGCAATTCTGGCGGCGATCAAGGCGGGCAATCGCGTTGCGCTCGCCAATAAAGAAAGCCTTGTCTGCGGCGGCCCCGCCCTGCTCGCGCTGGCGCGGGATAAAGGCGTGCCGATTATCCCGGTCGATAGCGAGCATAGCGCGATGTTCCAGTGCCTGCTCGCGGGCAAGCGCGAAGATGTTCACTCTATCATCCTAACGGCAAGCGGCGGGCCGTTTCGCGAGCATAGCCTTGCGCAGCTTAAAACGGCGAGCGCCGAGGCTTCGCTTAATCACCCCAATTGGTCGATGGGGCCCAAAAACTCTCTGGATAGCGCCACGCTCGCTAATAAAGGGCTGGAACTCATCGAGACCTGTTACTTCTTTGACATTGCCCCGGAAGACGTCACCGTAGTTGTGCATCCCACATCTATCTTTCACTCCGCCGTGCAATATCGCGACGGGTCAATGATTGCGCAGCTGGGCGAGACAGATATGGCCGGGGCGATTGGCTATGGTCTGTCCTATCCTGAGCGCCTCCCCACCGGGCTAAAGCCGCTGGACTTAACAGCGCTGGGCGGGCTGCATTTCTATCCCTATGACCCTGCGCGCTTCCCCGCTGTTGATCTGGCGCGCCGCGCCATTAATATTGGACAGCCTGCAACACTGATGTTTAACGCCGCCAATGAAGTGGCGGGCAAAGCCTTTCTAGAGGGCCGCATTGGCTTTCTCGACATAGCCAAAACAATCGAAATCGCGCTGGATAAAGCCGGTGATAAATTCACCGCAGGACTGGATGATATTGTCGACGCGGACATCGCTGCAAAAGCTTGGTGCGCCGCCTTGATAAAATAATCCTAATATGAGATTCATCCTTCGAGTTAGACATCATTCTAAACGATCCGGAGGACATAATGGATATCATCATGGAAAAGCTTGCGCTTATTCCTGATTATGCTGTGAAGTTCACGCCGAGTATTTTACTCGCGCTGATCATCTTCATAATCGGGCGAATAATCGTTCGCAAAGCATCAACAAAGACAGTGAAAGTGACATCAAACATTCCCAATGTTGATGCCACATTAGCTAAATTTTTCGGATCACTTATACTCTTTGTGGGTATGGGCGCAGTCATTATTATGGCCTTATCCGCAATGAAAATTAACTTGGCTTTTCTCGCCACGATTATCGGCGCCTTGGTTCTGGCCTTAGGCTTTGCGCTCCAAGACACATTGGGTGATTTTGCCTCCGGCATCATGCTGGCTCTGTTCCGCCCCTTCAAAATTGGAGACGAAGTGAATATTGCTGGCGAGCGCGGCGTTGTTGTAGATTGCGGCCTGTTTCGCACGAAGATGAAAACGCGAGATAATATTGTGATCAGCGTTAGTAATGGCGACGTCTTTGGCAATACCATCAAGAACTTCAATCACGATGGAAAGCTGCGCCTCGATACAGATATCGGCGTCAGCTATGATGCAGATCTGGATAAAGCCATCGCCACAATCCTCAAAGCTGTCAGCACAGATGAGCGCATTTATAAAGACCCTGCGCCTTGGGCTAAAGTGACAACACTTGGCGATTCTGCGGTGACAATACAGCTGCGCGTCTGGACAGACGCCGAAGATCACCGCGATGTCAAAATGGATATTTCGCAACCGATTAAACAGGCGCTCGACAAAGCTGGAATTGAAATTCCGTATGAGCACGCCATGATTATTTTTAAGGAGGCATAGACAATGACCTTACATACTCTTCTTAAACCGATGCAAGTCAGCGTCGATACAGCCCCATCGCTCATGGGCGACACGGCGGGTTTCGTTTCGCATTACGGAAATATTGCGCTTGAAAAAGCCGTCTTCTTTGTGCCGAAAATTCTTATTGCTCTGATCATTCTGTGGATCGGTCTTTGGATTGCCAAGCGCGTTTATAACGGCCTGCAAAAGCGCTTCGCGGCGAATCCTCGCGTCGACACCATGATCGGAAACCTCGCGTCAAAAACCGTAAAATTTGGTATTATTGCCGCGACCCTGTTAACGGCAATTGCTGTTGTCGGCGTCGATGTTGCGAAAGTCTTCGTCATTCTCTCCGCCGCCACACTTGCTATCGGTCTAGCCTTGCAAGGCTCAATGGCCAATGTCGCTGCTGGCTTAATGCTGGTTATCTTCCGCCCCTATAAACTTGGCGATTATGTCGAAGTCGCGGGCGAAGAAGGCGTTGTGGATGATTTAAACATGTTCACGACAACGCTGATTACGCTGGATAATATCAAGGTCATCATTGCCAATAGTGAAGTGCGCGGCAATACGATCAAGAATTTCTCGACCCTTGGCATTCGCCGCGTCGATGTGGATTTTGGCATCGATTATGATGATGATATGGATAAAGCGATCAAAATCATTAAAACCACCGCGGACAAAGACACGCGCGTTCTCTCAGAGCCCGAAGGGCCATGGGCCAAAGTTGCGATGCTCAATGACAGCTCTGTCGATATTCAAATGCGCGTCTGGTGCAAAGTTGATGATTATTGGGACGTGCGTTTCGATTTGATCAAAAATGTCAAAGAGGCCTTTGATAAAGGCGGCATTTCTATTCCCTATCCGCATTGCGTCGAGATCGAGAAAAAGTAGTGCATGCCCGCCATGCCGCCCTGATTGCGGGGCGACATGGCCCAATCTATGTTTTAGAAGGCTCCAATTCTTATAATTGGAGCCTTTTTCATGTCCCTTCCCGCCACATATCTACAGTTGATGTCCACCGTATCTAAAGACGGGGAGTTGAAACTGGATATCCATACACAGGATATGCCGACGCCCAAGCCTGATCAGATTATTGTGCGCATCGAAGCGACGCCCATTAACCCCTCTGATCACGGCGTGATGTTCGGCTATGCCAGCATGGACGCGGCCAAAGGCTCCGGCAACGGGCGCGATGCCGTTCTAACTGCGCCCGTCTCTGAAATGGGCATGCACATGATGCGCGGCCGTATCGACCAAGCCCTCCCCATTGGGAATGAAGGCGCAGGCACAGTTGTTGCCGCCGGTTCTGATGACTACCCGCAATCACTTATGGGCAAGACCGTCGCTGTGATGGGCGGCGGCATGTATGGTCAATATCGCGCCGTGCCCGCCATGATGGCGCTCCCCCTCCAAGAGGGCCACACCGCCAGAGACGGCGCATCCAGCTTCGTCAATCCCCTAACGGCGCTCTGCTTCCTAGAGACCATGCGCCTTGAGGGCCACACCGCCATTGTCCACACAGCGGCGGCGTCAAATCTAGGCCAGATGCTGAACCGCATCTGCCAAGCCGACGGCGTTGACCTCATCAACATTGTGCGCCGTAAGGAGCAAGTCAAATTGCTCAAAGATATGGGCGCAAAATATGTCGTCAATAGTAGCGATGATAGCTTCATGGCAAACCTAACCAACGCGATTCACGAGACAGGCGCGACCCTCGCTTTTGACGCCACAGGCGGCGGGGATCTCGGTTCATCCATCCTAACGGCAATGGAAGCGGCCGCAGCGCGCACGCCCGGCGCCTACTCCATTTACGGCTCCATCCATCACAAACAAGTCTATCTCTATGGCAGCCTCGACTTCTCCCCGACGATATTATCACGCGGCTATGGCATGGCTTGGGGCGTCGGCGGATGGCTTCTACCGAACTTCCTCGCCAAAGCGGGCATGGAAGTGGGCATGCGCCTGCGTCAGCGCGTTGCCGCCGAGCTAAAGACAACCTTTGCCAGTCACTACACGGACGAGATTTCATTATCCGAAGCGCTCGACCCGAAGATCGTCGCAAAGTATAATTCCAAATCGACAGGTCAGAAATTCCTGATCAATCCACAAAAGGACGTTTAGCGTTAAGCTCGTATCTAGCGTGAATTAATTTAACGGCATGACGCCTCACCCCCTTCGGCCTTCTCCCTCAGGGGAGAACTGGACCGCCGGAGCGGGTGGCGACAGCCGGATGGGGGATATGCGCGCACCGAAAGGTCGCGCGTAATGCAGAGTCTCAATTCAATTCCCATCACCCGCTGTTCCGGCCCCCTCTCTCAACAGGGAGAGGGCCGAATTAGGTAAGATGCATCCGATCCATATCCTTATGACTTAATCTCTCATCTCATTTCCTGTAATCTTAAAAAGTAGGGCTGTCCGTGCGGGCAATCAAAAACCGGAAAAGTACCGGAGGTTAAGTGTTTCGTTCTCAATCACCTCACGCGCCCAAAGGCATGTGAGAGGCTTAATTGCCAAAAGACAAGTTAAGCCACCGCACGGCGATATTGCTGCGAACGGCCACCGGCGAGTTTTGGTCGCTTTAGCTCTCGCTCGCGAAGCTCCACATTGCACGTTTTGCAAGGCTTCACTCCATACCGCCCTATCTCCAGCCAGCCAACGATCGCTTGCCTGCCCTGTGAGATAAGGACAGTTGCAATATAGGGCAGGATTGAAAGGCACGGCGTAAAAAAACTATATCCTTGATTTTGAAGCGCTAAACTCCCGTCCCGCTCATCCCTGCGCAGGCAGGGATCTTTTGCAAAGCTGCTGCGCCGCCGCAGGAGCAT
>CALKXN010000266.1 GCA_938003555.1 uncultured Robiginitomaculum sp.
CGCCACAAAGGGCAGTGATGACGCAAACGCCCCCAACAGCGCGGAAGACACCACGGCAGCTGCCGCAGCCAGCCTGGCGGCCAGCATCTCCTGTTTCTCGGTCATATTGGGCGTGAAGGTGCGTTTGAGCAGATCATGACTGACCGCCGAACTAATCACCATGAGCAAACCGGCTGCTGTCGATAGGGCTGCCGCAAGGCCGCCTGCGACCACGAGGCCAACCACCCAGGCTGGAAGCTTAGCAATTTGCGGATTGGCAAGCACAAAGATGTCACGATTAGGATCAACTTCGTTTTTTACACCATCAGGTGAATTTGGTCCGCGATACTGCATGATGCCGTCGCCATTGAGATCATCATACTTGAGCAAGCCTGTTGTTTCCCAATCCTTATACCAAGCCGGAACGGGTTTTCCGCCATCAGCAAGGATTTCGGCGGCGCGTTCTTCGTAATTCTCCGCGTCGGCGATATAGGTCGCTTCATTGACGGTATCGATGAAGTTCATACGGGCAAAAGACGCCACTGCCGGAGCCGTGGTGTAAAGAAGCGCGATGAACATCAAAGCCCACCCAGCTGATTTACGCGCCGCTTGAGCGGAGCTTACTGTAAAGAAGCGAATGATGACATGCGGAAGACCGGCCGTGCCGAACATGAGCGCAGCTGTTATACAGAACACATCAATTTTCGACTTCGTTGTCGAGGTGTATTCCGTAAAGCCAAGATCGGTAACAACCGTATTGAGCTTATCCAGCAGACTAACATCTGTCCCCGCGACATTCCCAATAAAGCCAAGTTGCGGAATCGGATTGCCTGTGATTGTCAGAGATATGAAGATCGCAGGAACCGTATAAGCAAAAATAAGCACAACATATTGCGCGACTTGCGTGTAGGTAACGCCCTTCATCCCGCCAAGTACGGCATAGACAAATACAATGGCTGATCCGATGAAGATACCGACATTAAACGGAACGCCCAAGAAACTTGAGAACGCAACGCCGACGCCTTTCATTTGACCCGCAATATAGGTGAATGAGACAAACAAGGCGCAAACCACCGCGATAACGCGCGCGACCTTGGAATAATATCGGTCTCCCACGAAATCAGGTACAGTAAACTTACCAAACTCCCTCAAATAGGGCGCAAGCAATAGCGCAAGCAGCACATAGCCGCCCGTCCAGCCCATCAAATAGACGGAGCCGCCATAACCCAAGAAGGCAATCAAACCCGCCATGGATAAGAAGCTAGCCGCGCTCATCCAATCGGCTGCCGTCGCCATACCGTTTAGGGCCGGGTGAATATCATGACCCGCAACATAAAAGTCTTTGGTTGAACCGGCACGCGCCCAAATGGCGATGCCGATATAAAGGCTAAATGTTCCGATAACGAAAAAATAAGTCCAGAATGACTGATCCATGACCTACCCCTTAATCCCGAATGTCTTCTCGTACTTCGTCATCTTGCGGCAATAAACCACGATGAGCGCTAAGAAGATGTAGATTGCACCATTTTGGGCAAACCAGAAACCAAGTGGAGCGCCGCCGATATGAAAATTATCAAGCGCCTCCCTGAATAAGATTCCTGCGCCGTATGACGCTAAGAACCAGACCACAAGCAATGAAATTGTCAGGCGTATGGTTGCCTTCCAATATCCTGCCGGATCGTGAGTGTTTGTTGTAGTAGCCAAAATCTATCTCCCCTGTTTTGTTTGTGTATTGACGATTTGAATCGGGATTACCCAATTTCAAAACTCGGCCAAATCATTAACAAAAGGTAGGGAGACTTTAGTCTAAGACGAAAACTATCGCGCTTTGCGTTCTTTCCATCCCGCATGAACAAGCAATCCGGCAACCAAAAAACCGCCAAGAATATAAAGCTCACGCAAACCAAGCCCGGGTTCATTTAACGCTTCCAGCCCGCGCATGATAAAAATGGCAGCAAGCAGAAGTCCTACGGAAATGAACAGATGTGATTTCATCGGATCAAGGTGCTCTGTTTTCCAGTCTTCGTCAACGCCACACGCTTAAGACTTTAGTCTGCGTTGCTCATTCGCCCCATCTACAGAATTAATATCCATAAACATAATTTGACAAATAACAGTTTTCAGTTATTCAACAACTGTTGAAATTGAACATCTGTTGAATTTCAGCCAAGAAAAAAAGGGAAAGACATGTCACACCGCTCATTACTCATAGCCTCATCTTCATTTTTAATTTTAGGCGCACTTGCCAGCGCCATGCCCGCCCACGCACAGGTTGACGACGAAATTGTCGTAACCGCGCAGCGCCGTGCTCAAAATATTCAAGACGTTCCGATTTCCGTGACCGCAGTCTCCGGTGACTTTTTAGAGAGCATCGGCGCGGTGGACATAACAGATATTCAGAAAATTACGCCAAATGCGACGATTGAAGCGGCCCGCGGATCAAATTCAACACTCATCGCCTTTATTCGCGGCATCGGTCAGCAAGATCCGCTTTGGGGCTTCGAGCCCGGAGTTGGCATTTATGTTGATGATGTCTATGTGGCGCGACCACAAGGGTCAGTCCTTGATATTTTTGACGTTGAGCGAGTCGAAGTTCTTCGCGGGCCTCAAGGCACGCTTTATGGCCGCAACACGATTGGCGGCGCGATTAAATACGTGACAAAAGGCCTAAACATGGAAGACCCAGAGCTCAAAGCTCGTGTTAATGTGGGGTCCTACGGTCAGTTTGATCAGACAGTTTCAGGGTCCATTCCAGTGTCTGATACATTCGCAATTGGCGCCGCGATTGCCAATTACCAGCGAAACGGCTTCGGCGAAAACCTCAATACGGGTGCGGATCATTATGACAAGGACGTCTTGGCTGGCCGTATCAGTGCCGAATGGGCTCCGAGTGACGCGCTTAACTTCCGCTTCGCAGCTGATATGACAAAAGACGATTCCAATGCCAAGCATGGACATCGTCTGCTACCAAGTGCCGACGGAACTATAGCTGTCACGCGCTCTGAATATGACACGCGGGCCGGAGCGGGTGACAAGAACAAAGTCGAGACGAAGGGCGCATCATTTACGGCGTCTTGGGATGCCAGCGAAACGATTACCCTCAAGTCTATCACGGCCTATAGAGAAGGCGAGACAGAGACACCGATTGATTTTGACGCTTTGCCGCAACAAGATTTCGACGTTCCCGCGACATATGCGGATGACCAGTTCAGTCAAGAATTTCAACTCTTATATAATAGTGACCGCCTTTCAGGCGTCGCAGGACTCTATTATCTTGACGGATCTGCCTCAGGGAAATTTGATGTCATTTTAGAATCGCTTTTCGGCGGGGCCACAGTCTTTCAAGCGGGTGATCAATCTAAAGAAAATCTTTCAGCCTATGCAGATTTCACATATGACGTGAATGACAAGCTGAGTGTCTCCGCAGGGGGCCGTTACACTGAAGACAAAACAATTGCAGATGTACGCCGAGATTTCCTCTTGGGACTCGGTTCACCCGCTTTGGGCGGAACAGGTACTCTTCTTGTGACACAGACTGACTTCCAAGGCCTTGAGCGTAAGGACACCAATTTCAGTCCTCGTGTAGCCGTCAATTACAAGGTGACTGACAACACAAATCTATATGGCTCGTTTTCACAAGGCTTTAAGGCGGGCGGATTTGACCCAAGAGCTCGTGAAGATTTAGATCCCTTGGGTCTGTCACAAGCCGGTTTTGCACCGGAGACGGTTGATAGCTATGAGCTCGGAATTAAGGGCAAACTATTAGACAACCGCCTAACCTACGCCATCGCTGGATTTGTCGCCAATTATGACGACCAGCAAATTACCGTCCAAAACGGTGTCGATACAGACAATGACGGAACCAATGACACATTTGTCTCTTCCGTCTTCAATGCAGGGCAGTCAAAATATAAGGGTTTGGAGTTTGAAGGCGCACTGCGCTTGTCTGATGATTTCACCCTGACGGCTGTAGCCGGGTATATTGATACTGATATCGAAGAAATCATATCTGCAGGTGTCAACATCGCGGATCAATTTGTAACCCAGAACACGCCTGAAATTACATCGCGCTTTGGATTTATCTACACCCATGACCTTGCGGAAAATGGCGGCCTGACCTTTACAGGGTCGGCGGCTTATCGTGACGACTACAATCTGTTCAACCAGCCTTTAGCCGGATTTGCGCCAACAGCCACATTTCCTAATGGCGGACCCGCTATTGATCCTGACGCATACACCGTATTTGATTTAGGGGTTACTTGGACAAGCGAGAGCGAGCGTTGGGATTTTGGCGTATATGCACGCAATCTAACCGATGAACGTGCGCGCGTTGCGGCCTATAATTTCGCAGGGCCAAATCAACTTGGTGCAGACGGCGCTTACTCAGCCTTTTACCGTGCTCCCCGGACGGTAACAGCAACGCTCGGGTTTAAATACTAGAGCAAACTAACGCGCGCATATGGCCCTAAATCCAGCAGCGATAAATGGGATCATATGCGCGTAGCCTTTTTCGACATCGGAGGATTTTGCCAACCCGTTCGATAACGTGTCGAGCCGCCCCGTGTCTGCCATTGTTAGCGTTAAAGCGCCGGAGAGATAATGATAACCCCAATACAAAGCCTCATCATCAGCCTGCGGAAGAGCGTTACGAAGAGCGTCAATAAACCGGGTGACGATCGGATTAAAGTATTGGCTCATGACATCGCGTCCAAATTCAGGCGAGTTATTCACATAGGCCACAAGCGCAAAATAATGACGCCAGCCCTCATCGGCGGAGCCTTGCACTATTCCCATGGGCGCCAAGTAAGCATGGATAATTTCTTCCACACTTGGCGCCCCATTAGGAGCATCCGCAATACAGACATCAAGCGCATCACTTCGCACCTGATTCAAAACCTCGGCACGGCGATTAAGCACGGCGTCAAACAAATCCCGCTTGGGTCCAAAATGGTAATTCACCAAGGCGACATCTACGCCAGCTGCCCCGGAAATCGTTCTCAGCTTGACGCCATCAAATCCATGCTCAGCAAACAACTCCTCGGCCGCATCCAAGATAAGTTCTTTTCTCGATTTCTTTGCAGATTTACGGGGCAATTCATGACCTTAAGAATAGGGAATTATTGTCCTTTTATGATGTTCTTCGTTGCGAAGGTCAAACCTTACAAGATTCAATATGCCTAAAATAATTCAACATACTAATCCTCTTTTACCTGAGATATTGACTCTGCACGGAAAATGGCGCGCCAAGAAAACTGCGCTCATCACATCAGAGGAAACTTTATCTTGGAGCCAGTTTACGGGGCGCATGAATCAAGTCGCTAACGGCCTTCACTCAATG
>CALKXN010000267.1 GCA_938003555.1 uncultured Robiginitomaculum sp.
CCAAGGATCGACAAATCAATATGCCCGCCGCGGATCATCGCAAAGCTTGTCGCGCTATCAAAAAAGCTCGACTTTGGAAGTGTGGTGATGGTCTGCTTGCCCGCATTAATCAGGTCCGCATTTTCCTCACCCTCATAAGGAAATGGCCCCATACCCAGCATGCCGTTTTCGCTTTGCAGCGTCACATCCACGCCGTCCGGTATGTGGTTGGCCACAAGCGTCGGAATACCAATGCCCAGATTAACATAGTAACCGTCTTGCAACTCCTGCGCCGCCCGCGCCGCCATTTGATCTCGTGTCCAAGCCATTAGATATGCTCCCATTGGATAAATTCGGTTGGCACTGCGTCAGTAAGCCATACGCCGTTGTCAGCGCAGTAAAAGAGGTGACCCTGTTTAGCCATCTCACCAGACATAATGTTTAAAATGACGGGCTTACCGTGGCGCTGCCCGACTTTTGTCGCAGTTTCTATGTCGCTGCTAAGATGAACATGTTGACGCTTCATAGATTTTAACCCGGTTGGTTTGATGGCATCTATGAAGCGCGTTGCTGTGCCGTGATATAATAAGGACGGCGGCGCAACGGGTTTTAAATCGCTTTTGATTTTTACGGAATGGCCTTGCGCTGCTCTTATTCTTGCGCCGTCATCGGAGAGCGTAAATCGTTTTTTCTCATTGCTGTCGACAATCGTTTGTAGCCGCTCGCGTCCAAAGCCTCTGTTCATTTTTTTTAGACCTGCCAAAAGATCATCCACCCTAACCCAGCCGCCATCACCCAAAGTCAGTCCCGCTTTTTCGGGCGCATGGCGTAATATCAAGCTCAGGAGCTTGCTGTCCTTAGTCATGGATTTAGAGGGTGGGTTCAATTTAGCGCTCCCGAACCGTGCGGTTCTCAATGCGTTTTTCGCATTTCGCTTCTATGATGCGCTGCACAAATATGCCGGGCGTGTGGATGTGGTTTGGATCAAGGCTTCCGACGGGCACGATTTCGTCGACTTCAACGACAGTGACTTTACCCGCCGTGGCCATGGGGGCGTTGAAATTACGGGCGGTGGAGTTAAAAATCAAATTGCCCTGCGCGTCGCCTTTCCACGCTTTGATGATGGAGAGATCGGCTTTCAAGCCCGTTTCCATGATGTACTCTTCGCCGTCAAATTTGCGCGTGGGCTTGCCTTCGGCGATGACTGTGCCCACGCCGGTTTTGACGTAAAATCCCGGGATGCCGGCCCCGCCCGCGCGGATGCGCTCAGCTAGCGTGCCTTGGGGATTAAATTCGAGCTCTAATTCTCCGCCTAAAAATTGGCGTTCAAATTCTTTGTTCTCGCCGACATAAGAGCTGATCATTTTTTTGATCTGCCGCGTCTCGAGCAGTTGCCCAAGGCCGAACCCGTCAACGCCGGCATTGTTGGAAATGCAGGTGATGTCTTTGACAGCCGTGTCACGCAGCGCCGCGATCAAGTTCTCGGCGATGCCGCACAGGCCAAAGCCGCCGCTCATTACGGTCATGCCATCAAAGGTCAGCCCCGATAGCGCGTCGGCGGCGTTTTCATATATTTTACTCAAGGTCTTATCCTTCTCATTTGCGAGCAGGGTATCAGAGCGCGCGGGCAAAACAATTCCCGGTTTGATAAAAAAACAAAAGGATTATGGACGCTACGGCGCTGCCTGCTTATGGATAGGGAAATTCATGCCGGAGGCGTCTATGACTGATACTCACAATAATATTTATCCTGTCCCAACCGCATTTGCGAAAACCGCGAATCTTACGCCTGCGGCATATGACAGTATGTATGCCGCATCCATTGCAGACCCGGAAAGCTTTTGGGGCGAACACGGACAGCGCATTGCGTGGCAAAAGCCTTATACCAAGGTCAAAAATGTCAGCTGGGACAAAGATGATCTTTATGTGCGCTGGTATGAAGACGGCGTTTTGAATGTCACCGAGAGCTGCCTTGATCGCCACCTTGAAAAAAATGCAGACAAAGCGGCCATCATCTGGGAAGGGGATGACCCGACCGATGATGTGACGCTGACCTATCGCGACTTGCACGAATCCGTCTGCCGCTTTGCCAATGTCCTAAAAGCGCGCGGCGTGAAAAAGGGTGACCGTGTCACCATCTATATGCCGATGATTATTGAAGCCGGCGTAGCCATGCTGGCCTGCGCGCGCATTGGCGCGGTGCATAGCGTCGTCTTTGGCGGCTTCTCGCCCGAAGCTTTGTCGGGACGCATCATTGATTGCGACAGCACATGCGTGATTACCGCCGATGAAGGCGTGCGCGGCGGGCGGACCATCCCGCTCAAAGCCAATTGCGACGCGGCCTGCGAGATCGCAAAAGCCGCTGGCGTGACAGTCAAAACAGTTGTGACGGTTCTGCGCACGGGCGATTATGATAATATGGTGTCTGGCCGCGATATTTGGCTGCATGAGGCGCTTGATGACGTCTCTGATGATTGCCCCGCAGAGCCCATGAACGCCGAAGACCCGCTCTTTATTCTTTATACCTCCGGCTCGACGGGAAAGCCCAAAGGCGTGATGCATACATGCGGGGGATATTTGGTGTGGGCGGCCATGACCCATGACTATGTGTTCGATCTGAAAGACGATGACGTCTATTGGTGTAGCGCCGATGTCGGATGGGTCACGGGGCATACATATATTATTTACGGCCCGCTCGCGAACGGTGCGACGACATTGATGTTTGAAGGCGTGCCGACATATCCCGATGCCAGCCGCTTTTGGCAAGTCTGCGACAAGCACAAGGTTAGCCTGTTTTACACCGCGCCAACCGCCATCCGCGCCTTGATGCGCGAAGGGGACGGCCCTGTTAAGGCCACCGACCGCAGCAGCTTGCGGATTCTCGGCACGGTCGGGGAGCCGATAAACCCCGAAGCGTGGGAGTGGTATTTCAATGTGGTCGGCGAGGCGCGCTGCCCGATCGTCGATACATGGTGGCAAACTGAAACGGGCGGCGCGATGATTGTGCCGCTGCCCGGCGCAAGTGATATGAAACCCGGCGCAGGCAGTCATCCCTTCTTTGGGATAGAGCCCGCCTTGGTTGACGCAGGCGGCAATATTTTGACAGGCGAGGCCGAAGGCAATCTGATTATCAAAGACAGCTGGCCTGGACAAATGCGCACGGTTTACGGCGATCATCAGCGCTTTATTGATACCTATTTTAGCGCCTATCCCGGCAATTATTTCACGGGTGATGGATGCAAGCGCGACGCGGATGGATTTTACTGGATTACGGGCCGCGTAGATGATGTCATCAATGTGTCGGGTCACCGCATGGGCACCGCCGAAGTCGAAAGCGCGCTCGTCTCTCATCCGTCCGTCGCCGAGGCCGCCGTCGTTGGCTATCCGCACGATATTAAAGGGCAGGGCATCTATGCCTATGTCACCTGCAGCGCAGGAGTTGAGGTGAGTGATGATTTACGCGCTGATTTAGTGCGGCATGTGCGCAAAGAAATCGGCCCCATCGCCAGCCCTGATTTAATCCAATTCGCGCCGGGGCTTCCCAAAACCCGAAGCGGTAAAATCATGCGCCGCATCCTGCGCAAGATCGCCGAGGACAGCTTTGATAATCTGGGCGACACAAGCACGCTCGCTGATCCATCTGTCGTGGATGATTTAATTGATAAGCGTATGAATAGGGGGTAGGGCCCGCCCATGACCGACCACCCTATTGACGAGAACGAGCCTGAAGCGAGCGGCATTGCGCAGCTGACGGACGCGCTTGTCGCGGAGGACCGCGCGGAGCTTCGTCATTTGATGGAGGATGCTCACGAGGCGGATATTGCGGATCAGCTTGAGCAAATGAGCAGCGAGCAGCGCCGCTCTATCGTTGATCTTGTTCCCGAAGCACTCACGCCGGACATTCTGGCGGAGCTTGAAGATGAAGTTCTTGAAGACGTGCTGCCGCGTCTCGGCGATCAGCAAATTGCCGACGCGCTATCGGAGATGGATAGTGATGACGCGACCGCCGTTGTCGAAGAGCTGCAAGATAATCGCCGCGAAGATGTTCTCTCGGCCATGTCGGATGTGGACCGTAAAGCGGTTGAAGATAGCTTTACCTATGATGAGGAAACCGCCGGCCGCGTCATGCAGCGCGAATTTGTGGCGGCGCCGGATTTTTGGACGGTCGGGCAAGTCATCGATTATATGCGCGCACAGGGCGATAATCTGCCCGAGCTGTTTTTCAATATTTACGTGATTGATGCGCGCCATCACCCGACAGGATATGTCCCCATCAGCCAGATTATGCGTAATCCGCGTGATCGCAAAATTGCCGATTTAATCGAGCCTGTTCTTGTCACGATTCCGCAGAATATGGATCAAGAAGATATCGCCTATCAGTTCTCAAAATATCACTTAATTTCTGCGCCAGTTATTGATGTTGATAACCGTATTATCGGGATGATCACGGTCGATGATATCGTCAACGTCATCCAAGACGAAAACACCGAAGATATGCTCGCACTGGCGGGGGTAAGCGATGCCGGCCTAACTGATACGGCGATGAGCACGGTGAAATCGCGCGCCCCGTGGTTATTTATCAATTTACTGACGGCAATACTGGCCAGCTTTGTTATCGCGATGTTCCAAGAGCAGATCGGCACGATTGTCGCGCTCGCTATATTGATGCCGATTGTGGCGTCTATGGGCGGGAATGCGGGCACGCAGGCTTTGGCTGTGGCCGTGCGGGGGCTCGCTGAGCGTGATTTGACCCGCGCCAATGCTGTGCGCGCTGTGCGCCGTGAGCTGCTTGCGGCTGTCTTTATCGGCTTGATTTTTGCCGTGATTTTAGCGGGGATTACCTATGTGTGGTTTGATATTCCAAAATTGCCGAGCGTGATTTTTATCGCCATGATCGTGAACCACATCTGCGCGGGCCTTGCGGGTATTTTGGTGCCGCTTGGCCTGAAACGCGCAGGGGCTGATCCGGCCGTCGCCAGCTCTGTTTTTGTGACCACTGTGACGGATGTTATCGGCTTTTTTGCCTTTCTAGGCACAGCGGCGCTGCTCCTTTTCTAGCCACAATTTCACATTAGCACAGGCATGGCCCGCGATTTGCAGATACAGGCCTGAAGAACCGCGATGGGCGGTATATGTACTAATTTGGAACGGCGGCCCGCTCTATGAGCCATAATTTTGAGATATCCGAACTCGGTTTTCGCTTGATCAAGGCCTATGAAGGCTATCGCCCTGAACCTGCGGTTCTGGTCACAGGTCAAACCGTTATCGGATATGGCCATATCGTAACCGATGATAGCTTGCCTTTTATTGGCAAAACCAAAGCCGAAGGCCTATTGCGCGAAGATTTGAAACCCGTCGAGGACATGGTCAATTCGGCCATTCACGCGCCGATGACGCAAAGCCAATTTGACGCGCTGTGCTCGCTCGCCTTTAACATTGGACAGGATGCTTTTCGCGGTAGCCATGTGCGCCACGCGATAAATAATGGGCGTATTTTGGACGCCGCCAGCGCCTTTGATGAATGGCGCAAAGCCGATATTGACGGTAAAGTCTATGTTGTTGACGCCTTGATGCGCCGCCGCACCGCTGAAAAAGCGCTGTTTTTGAAAGCGCATAACAGCCCCGTCACGGCGGGACGCGATGAGATTGTGACGCAAAGCGATGACAGCTTTGAGCCTGTGTCTGATGACGCAGATATGTTTGACCCTGAAATTGGCATTGTCGATCAAGCGCCCTATGCTAAAAAACCGGCACAGTTTCGCCGCCGCGAAGATGGCCCGTCAGGCATTTTAACCTTATCCGAAGTTGATACGCTAGAGGATATGGGCGCAGATGACACGCCATCGCGCGGCGTGGATGCGCCTTCTAATGATCTAGTGCCTGACACGTCCCCTTTCATTGATGACAGTGACATTGTTGCCTATTCTGATGAAGATATGGAAGTGCCTGATTTTCGAACCTTTGGAGATCAAGATAAACCTAAGACGTCTCCAATTGCCCTTGCTGCGGCTGAGGTGGGAGACCGTCTGGACAGACTTATTGAAGATACGCGCGATTCAGATGCGAACGCTCCGACCGTTGACGACGAGGATACGCTGACACTTGATGACGTTATTGAGACGCAAAAGACTCCGGATGAGAATAGCGCAGATCAATATCTAAGTCCGTCTAAAGTTGATAGGGCGATGACGCATCAAAACCGCGAAAATAAGGGTGTATATTCTGCCTTTATGGTGGCGGGGGGCTGCTTGCTCGGCGGGGGGCTTATGGCGCAAACCCTTGGTGGGATTGGCCGAAGCAGCTGGCTTGCTTTTGCTGTGCCGGTCTCGATAATTTTAGGCGCAACCTTACTTCTTGGATCAGCATATTATCTGGCCCGGAGCTATATGCGCGGCGCAGATTAACACAAAATTGACCATGATTGAAAAGACCGTGGTAACGTAAAAATGCTATATCACTCTCTTATCGCAGGGGGTAAATAATGGAATCCGATCTAAAATCTCAAATCTTCCAAAATTGGACAGATGAACATACCAATATATTTGGTAAAGACATTATGACGGTGCGCCATAACCTGGCGGATACAGGGCTATTTACAGACGAAGCCCTAGCGGACCTGCTCGATAAACACCCAACTCAAAAGGTAGATGTGTGCACAATGGGAAATGCTGACCCGCGTTTCCCGAATAAATTCATGACAGGCGATTTTCGTGATTGTGATGGCAAAACACTCATGAATGCGGCTAAGGCTGGCGCCGTGTGGATTAATGTGCGCGAAGCGATGAATGTCCATCCGGAGTATAAAAAAGTTCTAGACAAAATGTATGGGGCAATCGAACAGATTACGAGCAGGCCACCTTTTAATGCGCGCGGGGGCATTCTGATTAGCTCTCCTATCGCCAAAGTGCCTTATCATTGCGACCAAACCGAAACGATTTTGTGGCATATTCGCGGGAAAAAACGCATTTATATTTATCCAACATCTGAAGAATTTATGTCGGATGAGGACTATCAAAATATCATCACGCAAGACCGTGAAGATGATGTTCCATATTCCAAAGATATGGACGCGTCTGCGCGCGCCTTTGATCTGGCTGAAGGAGAGATGATTAGCTGGCGTTTGAACGCGCCACATCGCGTCGATAATCAATCTTTCTGTGTGTCTGTGACCACAGAATACTCCACGCGCGAGAGCGCTTTTAAAAACTCGGTGATGTTTACAAATGCCGTTTTGAGGCAAAGGTTTGGTGTTAAATCACGTTGGTCGAGTGCATCCATGCCAGAGAAATATACGAAATCCTTAGCAGGTCATATTTTACGTAAAGTTGGTGCGTATAAAACGCCCATTGGAGAAGATATGGTGACGTTCAAGGTTGATCCACAGGCTGATGGGTATATCGCCAAAATCGATCCATTCGTGCGGAATTTTTAGAGCGGGCCTATCCGAATCCCTTTGCGGGCCGTATAGACATATATGGCGATGCATCTGCAAAAACTTTCTGTCGGCTCAACCGGCATAGACAGTCTTCAAGATTGGCAAAATACGATGGTGGCGCGCCGCGCCGCGCGCGGTCTTTTGCCGTGCCATGAACATGTGACGCGTATGTTTCCAAAGCAAAAAGAGGCGCTGCTCGATGGCGGCTCGATCTATTGGGTGATCAAAGGCGTCATCCAATGCCGCAATAAAATTATCGGACTGGAAGAAACGCGAAATGGGCAGGGGCTCAAGGCATGTTCTATTTTAATGGACCCCGAGCTTATCCCCGTGCAGCCTCAACCGCGCCGCGCCTTTCAGGGGTGGCGATACCTCAAACCCGAAGACGCGCCGCCGGATTTAACAACAATTGAAGGCGCAGAGAGTCTGCCGCCAACACTTCGCAATAAACTTGTTGAAATTGGCGCGTGGTAAGGCCCGACCGTGCTTTATGTAAAACCCTGCTTTACGGCCTAAGATATCGCGCGTAGATATCTATCTGATTTTAATTAAGGACGCCTTATGACTAAACTTGCTCTCATCCGTCACGGTCAAAGTGAATGGAATCTCCAAAATCGTTTCACCGGATGGGTTGATGTTGATTTAACGGATAAAGGCGTCGCCGAAGCGCAGCTCTCTGGCGAACTGCTTGCCGCCGAAGATGTTGAATTTGATGCCGCCTATGCCAGCGTCCAAAAACGCGCGATCAAAACCTTATGGCTGACGCTTGAGGCGCTGGACCGTATGTATTTGCCCGTCACAAAAAACTGGCAACTTAATGAGCGTCACTATGGCGGTTTGACTGGACTAAATAAGCAAGAGACGCGCGACAAGCATGGCGATGAGCAAGTGCATATTTGGCGCCGCAGTTTTGATACGCCGCCGCCGCAAATTACAACAGATTCTGAATATCATCCCATTCATGACCCGCGTTACAAAAATGTGCCCAAAGATAAATTGCCAACGGGCGAGAGCTTGAAAATCACGCTGGATCGCGTGCTGCCTTATTTTGATGCGCAGATTGTGCCGCGTATTAAAGCGGGCGAAAATCTGATTATTGCCGCCCATGGAAATTCATTGCGCGCTTTGGTCAAAAGTCTGTTCAAGGTCGCTGATGCCGATATTCCGGGTATTGAAATCCCAACGGGTAACCCGCTTTTGATTGATATCAAAGAAGGCACACTTGATGTGACCGCCGCGCGGTATTTGAATGCGGAGCGTGCTAAAGAGCTACCGTCCATTTAGTGCCGTCTCCGTCTGACTTTATGACGGCGGCGATTGAGCAATCCCTCTTGCAACGTGGCCGCACAGGTGAAAATCCCAATGTTGGCTGCGTGATTGTCAAAGACGGCCATATTGTGGGGCGCGGCGCAACGGGCCGCGGCGGACGGCCCCATGCTGAAACGCAGGCCTTGGCGCAGGCTGGCGCGCAGGCCCGCGCCGCCGATGTCTATGTAACTTTAGAGCCATGCTCGCATTTTGGACAAACGCCGCCTTGCGCAGACGCTTTAATCCAAGCAAAAATCGCGCGATGTTACATCGCCGTCATCGATCCGGATAAGCGCGTCAATTACCAAGGCGCGGCGCGGCTTCAAGAGGCCGGTATTGATACGCAAATTGGCCTTGGCGAACAGGCTGCGAGAGCCGCGATGCGGGACTGGCTTGTGACCAAGTCTTAACCTGCCTGTTAACCTTTTATTAGCCCAACTCCCCCAAACCGTTAAAAATTCTTAAGAAGTTTTGGGGAGCGGGTCGTGCGCGCATTGTGGTTTGTAGGTACAGCATTGGTTATTGGCGGCATTTCGACCGTCGGTTTTGCGCAAAGTTCTGGTAAAAAAGATGACCCCTATAAAGCCTATTATTCCGGCGGACAGCCGGCGGATGGCGCCGCGATGCAGGGCGGGCCACTGGCGAAACCTATGCCCTCACAAGTGCGCCGCGAGATGGGATATATGCAGCCCCAGACAGCTCCGGCTGTAACCCCAAATGGATGGACGCCCTCGCCGCAGCCTTCGCCTCCGGCGTCTTCACAATATGCCCCGTCTTATGCCCCCGCTCCGGCAAGCTCCGGCGGAAGTTACTACGGCGCCGCGCCTGCGCCCGTCGCTGCGCCGCAATATGCGCCGCGCCCCGCGCCGTCCTCGGCCACGACTTATGGTGGCTATCAATCGGGGCAGGGCAGTTATCCATCAAGCCAAGCGCCTCAGCCTTATGCGCCCAATCAAAATTACGCCAATAGCGCAGGGCAAGCCTATGCCAATAGCTACGGCGCGCAGTCCGCGCAGGGTGGTCATTCAGGCCCTATGGGCGCGCCGCAGCAGCGCCCCCAAATGCGTCAAAAGCGCAGCCTTTGGCAGCGCCTGGGTTTTGGGAATGTTGAAATGAAATCCGATGGCCATGTTAAAATGGGCGTTGCAGGCGTTTCGCGCGATGAGTGGAATAGTGAAGTCGTTGCTGATGGCATGGTGCGCACAGAAATTTCCGCCATAACGCAAGGCGGGATTGAATATGGCGTAAAGCTAAAACTGCGTGGACAGCGTGATCGCTATCGCCGCGGTTTTGGCGGGTCAACCATGGTGTTTGGCACGCAGGGATGCCAGCCGGGTATTCCGGGCTGCGCAACCGTAACGCTGGCGGGAACGCCAAGAGCGGCGCGCGGTCATACAAGCCAGATTTATACGTTCGGGCAAAACGAACAACAAGAACATCAATATGCGCTGGAAGCGGCAAATATATTTGTGCGTACGCCCTATGGTGATTTTACCGCTGGACGTGATGATGGCGCAGCGGCATTGTTTAGTTCGCAAGCCCCATCACTTATGCCGCTGGCCCGCGCGAGTAATTTACGAACAGATTATTCCGGCTTGGATATGACCAAGACGATCAATGACGCGTCCGGCTTTGCCGAGAAAATCACTTATACCAGCCCGCGTCTGTTGGGGGATATGATTGGCGTTGGCGTTCAATTCGGCGCAAGCTACGCGCCGTCTACCGAAGTGTGCGGCGTTGATTACTGCGTACGCGGGAATGAGCGTGACAATGCAAATGCGCCTCTATCGCCGCAGCTTGAGGATGCCATAGAGCTTGGCCTCGCGCTATCGCGCAATTTTGATAATGGCCTCGGTTTTGAGGCAACAGTGAA
>CALKXN010000268.1 GCA_938003555.1 uncultured Robiginitomaculum sp.
GTTATGTTTACGAAGCTAACGCCCCGCAGCGGTATCTCACGGCCCTCCTGTGTCCAGGCATGAGCATCACGCTAAGTCCTATGTCCCAACGCGGGGTCATAGGCCCAAACCCGTTTGACGTAGGCCGTAACCCTACATCGCCCGAATCCAATACCGTCATCCGGCGGGCAAGAGACGTCTTACCTATCCAGTCCGAATGAACAGTTTGGAATATAGGGGTGAATGGACAGGCGGGGATGAAGTTGTTTGGATTTGAGCTAAGGTGTTGAATAATCGGTATTATAAATCGAACTCATGAAGGATAAGCTCGCAGATGATGCACCCCTCTCACACCTATCATCCCGCCGAAGGGCGGGACCCAGATGTGCAATTTTGATAGACTCGGTGAATTGCGTTTAGACGTGCTAAAGGCGCAGCATCTAAAAACTCTGCTCGCTTTTTTAAGGAGTTCAGCACATCTGGGTCCCCGCCTTTGCGGGGATTATGGTGGGGAGATAGTGCCAATGATTTAAATGGCCTCGCTATGGATTGAAGACGGCTTGCGCCGCGCCACAATGACGGCGATGAGGTGAGGCAGATTCCATCACGCTTTATTAAATCAAGAATATATGCTCAAAAAGAGGTTATCTCGCCTTGCTCTCACGCTCAAATATGACTAGCGGGCGAGGCTAAATTTACAGGACTTCACATGACTCTCTTGATTGATAAACGCCCGTCAAAACCCGCGCCGACTATTCCTGAAAATTATGACCCTCATGCGAGCCGTGAGGCGTGGACGCGCGAAGACGCAGAGGCGTTATTTGCGCTGCCCTTTATGGATGTTATCTTGCGCGCACAGGCGGTTCACCGCGATGGCTTCACGCCCAACACGGTTCAGATGTCACAGCTTCTGTCGATCAAGACCGGCGGCTGCGCGGAGGATTGCGGATATTGTAATCAATCGGCGCATTTTGATACGGGTCTGAAGGCCGAAAAAATGATCGGCATGAATGTCATTCTTGACGCGGCGGCCAAAGCCAAAGCGGGCGGCGCCTCGCGCTTTTGTATGGGGGCGGCGTGGCGCGCACCCAAAGATCGCGACATGGACGCGCTGTGCGATATGGTCGGGCGCGTCAAAGCGATGGGCCTTGAGACCTGTATGACGCTGGGTATGTTGTCGGATAATCAAGCTGAGCGCCTCGCGGCGTCTGGCCTGGATTATTATAATCATAATATCGACACCGCGCCCGAAGATTATGGCCGCGTCATCTCTACCCGGACATTCGAAGACCGCCTGCATACGCTCAATACCGTGCGTAAATCGGGAATGAAAGTGTGCTGCGGCGGGATTGTTGGAATGGGCGAGCAGGCTGAAGACCGTATTGGACTTTTGCTGACTTTGGCCAATCTTGATCCTGCGCCGGAGTCCGTGCCGATTAACGCGCTTGTGCCCGTGCCCGGCACGCCGCTGGGCGATAGCGAGCCGCTCCATCCATTTGACTTTGTGCGTACCATTGCGGTGGCGCGGATCATGATGCCCAAATCTTATGTGCGCTTGTCGGCGGGGCGTGAGCAAATGAGTGATGAGACACAGGCCCTATGTTTCATGGCCGGAGCGAACTCGATTTTTGTTGGCGATACCTTGCTCACAACGGATAATCCGAGCGAGACGGATGACGCGAAATTATTTGAACGCCTTGGGATAAGCGGCGAATAATTACTGCGCGGGATTCATCGGGTCTATGGTTTTCGATTGTCCATCAATTTCAAGTGTCAAACTGTCCAGAACATATTCCCACGGATTGTGACCTTCGCCTTCGGATAAAGTCGGGGCCGTCCGTTTCGCGGTCAGCGTGAAATCTTCGCCTGCGTGAGTTTTTCCGCGCGTAATTATGTTTGCGCCGTCGATCTTTACCGCCAATGTGGACACATCAAATGTCGCGTCAAAATAGTCGCGAACTGTTTTTGACTTGACCCACAGGGCGTGCCGCGTGCGTTGATCTTCATTGGATAAATCCGAAGTGGGCGCATTATTTTGCCAGCCAAAATACCAGTCTACGCCCGCACCGCCGGACATAAGCACAGGCCACAAGACGCCTTCGATCTCGCGGCGGTGATCCGTCCCGTCCGCATCGGGATGCGCGCCAAATTCCCAGCCCAGCGGTTCGTCCACCGTCAGCATCCATCCGCGCCCTGACGCCTGCGCGCGCTGCGTCCACTCGGCGGTCTTGGCGGCGTAGTCATAATGGGCTTGCAGGCTAATTCCAGAAAAAGCGTCCTCACCGAGAAGCGGCCCATAAGTTTCATCTTCAATATCAGGCCAATTGTGATGAACGATTGCATGCCCATATGTGTCTAGGTCTGAAATATACTGCGCAAAAGAAAGGCGCTGCTCTACGCTAGTGAGCTGGCGATAGGGGTCTTGCCCGCTATTTCCAACCACGCCATTTTCTTCACCGAGGTTCCACACAAGGCCGTTTAAATGCCCAAACCGCGCGACCATTTCGCGGTAATATAATTTGCGGCTATCAGCGAAATCTTCACTCACCGTAACATCATCCCACGCCTCAAAAATGCTCTCATTTTCCGTCTCGGTCAGCAGCATATCAATGAGTACGCCGCGTGAATTAAAATGCGAAAAGACGATATTCCATTGATCGAGTTTAGAGACGTCAAAACATAAGGGTCAGTATGCGAGACATAGGGAAAGACGTCCTGTCCGTCGCCCTCAATATTCATCGCCACAATATATTGCGCGTTTACGCCGACCGCGTCGTAATAATGTGCAATGCCCAAGATCGCTGCGCCTTTGCCATTTTGCCATGTCGGATCACCGGGCAGAGCATCGCGCAAATGCGGCTCAAATTCGTGAAGTTGATTTTCACCCAGCGCCGGAAAATGTGTCCCGCCCGCATTATAGGTTCCGTCAAATCCAGAATAGGCCAGCATGTTCTCTGGACTGCCTGCACCTGTTTTGAGAAAATATTGCTGCGTCCCGTTAAATTGCAAATAGCGCCCGCGCACATCGACCAGCATGCCTTTTTTGGAGAAATCGCGCGCGGACGAATTCAGCTGCGCTGGCGCAATATCGATCGTTCCCGTCGCGCCGTCAAAATACCCTGCCGACTCCATACCGCCTGTCGGGGATGTGGTGAGGTTTGGTCCGGTTTTAAAACTGACTTTATAATTCCATCTTCCGCTAGAGGGCGGCGTGAAATGGGCCCGCCAGACTGTGCCGGATGTCGCGCGGCTTTGCGCGGCGTTTCCATCGGCCGCGAAATAACCTGGCACGGCATAATTCATCGTCGTTTTATACGGCGTCGTGAAACTGACGGTCATAGCGTAATCGGTAAAGGTCTCTCGGCTCTCGCTAAGCTGCGGGCCTGAAAATTCAAAAGTTACGGGAGCATGGGCGACAAAATCTCCTGCGATGTCACCTTTGGGTTTGGCGTCGCAGCTTGTGAGCAGAAGCGAAAAGCACGCTACACCGAGACTCAAAACATAGCGCATATATCCCCCAAATAATTTCAGGCAATAAAGCGCTAATGATTTGGCA
>CALKXN010000269.1 GCA_938003555.1 uncultured Robiginitomaculum sp.
CACGCGCGCCGGCCACGGTTTTCGCGCTGTCCAAAGAACGAAGCGTAATATCGAGTCCGTCATCGCTTTGGTAACTCGTGATCGCGATATCTGTCACAATCACCCAGCGCCAAGCCCGCGCGGGGCGGTCTTCATTATGGCCGCGCTTTCGCTCTGCTGTGATTACATAGGCCCCAGGCTGAAGGTCGCCGATAATATCTGCAATAGGCACAACTGTCGTGACGACTTTATTTGGCTTAGATTTAACGGACACACTGCCCGTCCAAACGCTTTCACGCACTTCCGTCGCGGCATTACTATAAGTGTAGTTACGCTCACCTTCGGCGGCAGCCTGTCCTGACTGCGGCGCGCGGCGCGCAATAATGCGGTCACCGACAGCAGAAATATCCAGAGTAACTTCGTCCACATTGATTGTCTCGATGGGGAGGCCCTGCGCGCCAATACGCGGCAAAATGATCCCGTCTCCGGCAAAACGTAGAACAGAGGGCTTATCACCAAAGCTAACAGCGATTGTACGGTCTTCGGGTAATTTAGCTCCGGACATTGCAGGCAATCCGGACTTTACAGTCAACTCATATTCCGTACCAAAGTCAAAACCAGACAGGCATACATTGCGCCCCGCAACAGAAGCCGCAAGTTTAACATCGGGTTTTGTCACGATGTAATCTGTAAATCGGGTATCCTCTAAATCCACAGCCGTAGAAAAATTCAAACACGCCTTGGTCAGGCTGCCGCTCATATCCGGTTCCCAGCCTTGGAACCGTATGGGGCGAATAGTTGGCGTCGTCACGACATCCTGCTCAATGATAGGTACGGAAGTCGCAACCTCCTTTTCGGGAGCATCCATCGTAACGGGAACAGGCTTCAAAGCGCGAGGTGCCGGGTCATCTTTTCCAAACAGGTAAAACCCTGCTCCCCATGCCAGACATATTAGTCCGATAATTGCTGCGATCAGCCCCACCTGCTTGTTCATAAGATACCTCTGTGTTGAGTCGTTATCTGCACTATACTCATAATAAAGGCCGCGTCGCGGCCAAAGCGTGAGTATTTCGAGGCCGTATTGCGGCAAAATTTTTACCTTGCTTTAACCTTATCCCTAAACTGCCCCCTAATTTATTTCCCCTAATCACCTTCTCATGACGTCGGGTGGGAGTCCGGCGCAAGAAATGGGAAATATATTATGTCTTTTAAGAAAATAGCTTTGGCAGCAGGTGCTGCCACTCTTATGACTGCATCATCTGCTTATGCTTCAGTCATTGACCGTCCGTTCTTCAAAGTTCTCGGCGTCGTCGTCGTTTGGGGTGCAGATGATTTTGACAGCAATAGCGGTAACGCACCTGTCGTGTCTGACTTCGTCCTTTTGACAACAGGTTCCGGTAATGCGGGTGCTGACCTTATTGGCGGCGCAGCTGCAGATACATTTGCAGTCGTCACAGGCGACCTCGTCCCTGTTGATGGCGCGGATGCTGTCGGCGGCGGAACAGTTGATCCAATTACGGGTCAAACATCAGGCGGCGCATTCACAGATGCAAACTCTGATGGTCTTTTAGATGCAGGCGACTCATTGTCAGCCTTCGGTATCGATGCAACAACTGACATCGACGGATCACTTGCGAATGTCCATAAAGGCTCATTCTATGTTGCTTCAAACGCTGCATTTGACATCTATGCGTCATCTTCAAACACTGTCGCAACTGGCGACTTCTTGGTTGATAGCCTGGACGAGAGCAACATCTCATTCGCGCTAGCTGTTTCAACAACAGCGCCAGCCTCTATGGCCTCTGTCGGTACAGCTGCTCAAGACCCCTCAACAGGCGGTTCAGGCGTTGTCACAACAGTTGACAGTCTTGACGACATGACAACAGCAACGAAAGTCTTTGATGGCGGACAGCGCACAGCAGCAACACGCGGTTCAATCGCTGAGCAATCCGTACGCTTTGACGCAACATATGCTTTGCTTGATCCAACTGGCGCAGCCGGAGACCAAGGTTACGACCTGTCTATGGGTTCTGGTACGCTACAGGCTGACGTAACTTACACAGTTTACGTCCCTTAATCGGACCAAAGCAGTTCACGCTTTTGACGGCCTCCTGCTCACGCAGGGGGCCGTTTTTGTAACGTAATGGTGATGTTGAGCGCGCGCGACCTTAACGAATGAAGAACGCTTTTTTTGTATCGTTAGGTCAAGATTAACGCTGATAGGAAAATAATTATGGGACTTCACCGCTTTACAAAGCTTGCTGCAACAACAGCCATGACAGGCGCGGCGCTCATCGGCTTGGCCTTTGGCACGGCCCATGTCGCCAGTGCCTTTGGTGTGGGCGTGCAGCCCAGCACGGTGGAAATGACAATTAAGCCCGGTGACAGACAACGCCAAGTCGTCACAATCGGCAATGTTCACAAAACTAAAACCATCAGTCTGACAATGGGTTTGGCTGATTGGAGTCTTGATAAAAATGGCAAGCTCGTATTAGACGCCCCGGGCGAAACCCCGCGTAGCGCCTCGGACTGGGTGCGGTTCTCTCCGGCCTCCGTCACGCTAAAACCTGAAACTTCACAAGATGTCGTTGTTGAAATTAGCGTCCCAATGAAAGTTCAAGACAAGGGCGATCATCGCTTTGCCTTGCTCGCGACGACATTATTGCCGGAGCTTGATAAGCGCGGCGACATTTCCGGTGTCTGGAATCGCTACCAATTGGCTTCACTCTTCTATCTGACGCTGACCCCCTCCTCCAGTAATCCGGTTGTGCAGAGCGTGTCCTATGTTGATGGTGACGCGCCGATGTTGACGATGGAAATCAACAATGAGGGCGACGCCCATGCCCGCCTTCAAGGCATGGCGACAATCAAAAACGCATCCGGCGAGACAGTGTCCGAAACCCCGCTTTCGACGGTTGTTCTGGATCGCCACAGCCGCACCTATAATGTTAAAGTCGTTGACGCAGAGAAAATCAGCGCCGGCGAATATAGTGTTGAATTTGATATGGATAATATCTTTGCGCCGCAAAATAAATTTCGCAGCACAGATGTTGATGTGGACACAATCACATTTGTAAATGAATAGCCGCGCGATGATCTAGATGAATATAAAACTCCAAAGATTAACCCTGATTAGCCTCGCCGCGCTTGGAAGCGCGGCGCCGGCCTCGGCTAGTTTTATGGATACTGATTTTTGGTGCCGCACCTATGGCTGCGCGGTTGTATATGACAGCCAATCTTTTGAAATTTACGACAACTATCAATTTGCAACGGGGTCTTGCTGCGTTCCTTATGGTTCGCCCATGACAACGTATTACAACCCAATTCAATCCTTACGCACCACAGGCACGACCGACATACCGGATGCTGCCCCCACAAATGGCGAAGGCTTTGGGTTTGATATTATAGATGGATCGCAAATCTTGACACGTACAGATGATGGCGATGGTTATCTGGACGCCTCGGATAATTTCACGGCCTTCACACTCTCCAGCAACACCGACCTGCAACTGGACAGCAAAGGCCAGGCCTATAGCCACAGCTTTTGGGTGTCGTCTCGCAACACCCGCTTCTCTCTGCGCGCCCGCGCCAGCATTAGTGAAGTCTCTGGCGATTTTGCGAACACATTGACGCTGGGTGATATCCGCCTCGACACCAATGTCTCAAGAACAGGTAATGATAACGGCTTTCAATATG
>CALKXN010000270.1 GCA_938003555.1 uncultured Robiginitomaculum sp.
GTTTATCAATCATGAATATTCTGATCGCCCCTTATTCATCTTTGCGCCGTGATTGAGACTCGCTTTTTACGTCGCCTTTCCCATATAAGGCCCGTACCAAATCATAGAGAGTTTTATGAGCACTGAGAAAAAATCAACGCCCGCGCTTAAAGCTGTGAGCAATGCCCCGCGCCCCAGCCGCGAAGAGGCCATGGACGCCGTGCGCACGCTACTGGCTTTTATTGGCGAAGATGCGGGCCGCATTGGCCTGCGGGATACGCCGCGCCGCGTTATCGATGCCTATGGCGAGTGGTTTGCCGGTTATGAAGATGATCCCGCCAAAGTTCTGTCCAAGACTTTTGAAGACATTAATGGCTATGATGACATGGTCATTTTGCGCGCGATCGACGTTGAGAGCCATTGCGAGCATCACATGGCGCCCTTCCTGGGCACAGCCAGCGTCGCCTATTTGCCCGCTGATAATGTTGTCGGCATTTCAAAGCTGGCCCGCGTGGTCGAGATTTATTCGAAGCGCCTACAGAATCAAGAAAACCTGACCACGCAGATTATTGACGCGATTGAAACCGGCCTGAAGCCGCGCGGCACAGCCGTGATGATTGACGCAGTTCACCAATGTATGAGCACGCGCGGCGTGCATCATCCCAATGTGTCGACAATCACAACGCGCTTTACCGGCGAGTTTAAAACCAACCCCGCCTTGCAAGAACGGTTTTTAAATTTAGCCAAACGCTAGACATAAAAAGGCGGGCCAAAACCCGCCTTTTTCTATTAATTATGATTCACATAGCTAGTCGAGGCACGCCGCTTGGCCTTCATTGGCGACAAGACGAATATCAGAGAATGAAATGCTTAATTTCGCATCTGTTTCAATGCGAACAGGCTCTGTCACTTTCGTCATAGATGTGCCCTCAGCAAAACATGATAGTTTCACAGAAACTTCGTTCCACTGCCCAACAGTCTGACCGGAGAGATAGTCCTGCATATTCTGCGTGGCGCACTCAGCCTCCTGACAACCTATGCCAAGCGTTGTCGCGCCGTTGCCAATGGCGTTAACGCGGTAGCGCATATAGACCGCCATATCGCCAGTATTCTGACGTGACAGATCAACCCCGTCGGCGCGGATAATAAAGCGCCCCGTATCATTGCCCGAAAACATGACGGTGCGGATATTTTCCTGCGCGCCATCATCTTCACTTTGGATGATAACTTCGCCCGCCGCAGATGTGGCCTTGGTCGTTACGGCCGTAGTCCCGCCGGAGCTATCTTCAACAACAGTCATCCACGGGAAAACGGCTGTGCCGGCTTTCATGTAATTTTCTGCATTTGACCCTGTAAGCGCGACGCCAGCATCTTCCGGTAAATCATCGACCTTGCTTGGCTTGGCATAGGTCAAACCATAGCCATAGGCAAAGAGCGGATCGTAATTTTCGTCACCGACATTGAGCGGCGTCTGAATCGTGGTGCGCGGCCAGCTATAAGGAAGCGTGCCTTTAAAGTCATAAGCGACGCGGCCATCTTGCCCTGCAAATAATACGTCTGTCGCATATCCGCCTTCACTGCCCGGAAGCCACGCGGCAACAAATGCATCAGAAGCATTGATCTCGCGGTTCATCCATAAAGGACGCCCCGTAAGGAACACAGCGACAACAGGAATGCCGTCAGCGCGCAGCTTTTTGATCAGCTCAAGGTCGGCGTCATCACCCGGCTTATAGGCCAGTGTTTCAATATCGCCTTGGAACTCAGCATAGGGGTCTTCACCGAAGACAACCATCGCCACATCAGGTTTACGCGTGTAACTTCCGTCAACGGATAAAACGACTTTGCCGCCTGCGGCGTCCGTGTGGCGTTTCACGCCATCATAAAATGAGCTGCCGCCCGGGAAATCTGCATTAGTATTTCCTGTACCCTGCCAAGACAAAGTCCAGCCGCCGGATTGTTTGCCAATATTATCAGCGCCATCACCGGCAATTAAAATCGTGTCACCCCCCGACATTGGAAGAACACGTTTGCCATTGGCCTGCGTGTTATTTTTAATCAGCACGAGTGACTCGCGCACAGCTTGGCGCGCGACCTCTTTATGGGCTGGATTTTGAAGCAAATCATAATCACCCGCCAAAGCGCGGCTGGAGGGCTTACCGGCCTCAAATAGGCCAGAGCGGATTTTGACGCGTAAAATACGGCGCACGGCATCATCAAGACGCTCCATTGGGATTTCGCCGCTCTCGACTTGCGCCAGCGTATTATCAAATAGGCCGCGCCAGCTATCGGGCGCCATGAACATGTCTAAGCCTGCATTGATCGACTGCGCACAGCTTGTATTGGTACAGCCCGCGACTTGTCCGTGGCCATTCCAGTCCCCGACAATAAATCCGTCAAAGCCCATACGGCCCTTAAGAACATCCGTCATCAGGCCTTTATGGCCATGCATGCGCTTGCCTTGCCAGCTATTAAAGCTGGCCATCACGACCTGCGCGCCTGCGCCGACCGCTTTGGGGTAACCCGCGCCGTGAATATCACGCAATTCTTCTTCGGTATCTAAATTGTCACCTTGGTCATTGCCGCCTTCTGTGCCGCCATCACCGATGAAATGCTTCGCGGTCGCAATAACATTCGGGCCAGAGAGGAAATCCGCTTCGCCCGGAACGCCTTGAATGCCTAAAATAAGCTGATCAGCGTAGCTTTCTGTCACTTCGGGGTTTTCGCTATATCCCTCATATGTGCGGCCCCAGCGATCATCACGAACCACTGCAATGGTTGGCGCAAAGGTCCATTCTTGCCCGCCCACGCGAATTTCTTTGGCGGTTACGTCGCCAATCTGGCGCATTAATTCCGGATTACGCGCCGCGCCCAGACCGATATTATGCGGAAACACTGTCGCGCCCGGAATATTGTTATGACCGTGAACCGCGTCCGTCCCCCAAAGCAGCGGAATGAACGGCCCGCCTTCGAGGTCAGCTTCAAGACTGGCCGCGTAAAATTCATCAGCGAGTTTAAGCCACGCCGAAGCGGGACTGCGATTATCCCCATTTGGCGCGCTATTGCCGCCATTAAGCAAAGAGCCCAGCGGGTAAGTCTTGAGGTCTTCGGGCGAAATCGACCCAATATCAGCTTGAATGATTTGGCCGACTTTCTGGCGCAATGTCATCTTGGCCATAATGCCGCTTATGCGTTTCTCAAGCGCGGCATCGACGGCGATAGGAGATTTGACTTCGGGCCAAAGCTCAGGATGCACCGTACCAGGCGCCTCAATAACTTTGTCTTTTTTCGCCATGTTATCGGCTCCGCCGCCACATGCACTCAGAAGCAGCGCGGCTGCGGCGCAGCTCGTCATCCAAGAAAGTGTCTTCATGTCAGTCTCCCATTCATTTTGACCCGCCAAGATTTAGCGCGTCATTTCATTATGGCCCGTTTACTGCATCTTTTACGGATGTGCACGGGTAATGTGTTCGAAGTCGAGAAAGTGCGCAAAATTTGACAGCGCTGTCAATAGTCAATTATGATGCAGACACTCACTCAAGGACCGTAATGAACAAAGTATCACATTTGTTGTTAGCCACCGCAATGACGGCATTACTCAGCAGCCCTGCTTTGGCGGATACATTTGAAACCAAACGCTGTGTGAATATGGGCAATGCGCTGGACGCGCCAAATGAAGGCGATTGGGGCCATACAATCGACCTAAGCAATTTTGCAAAAATCAAAGCTGCCGGTTTTGACACGGTTCGCATTCCCGTGCGCTGGAGCGCCCATACGGGCCCCGGGCCAAAATATACGATCAATCCGCGCTTTGCCGCCCGCGTCGATCAAGTCTTGGACGCTGCAAGCGCCGCGGGCTTAAATGTCATCGTCAATGTGCATCACTTTGAGGAGCTCAACACTGATCCCGATCAACATTATGTAAAATTCTTGATGATTTGGCATCAAGTCTCTCGGCGTTACGCCAGCCGCCCTTCAAATGTTTATTTTGAAATTGTAAATGAACCCAATGGTAATTTCGGCGGCAATCAAATGCGGGCTGTTATGACCGGAGCCGTACAAGAAATTCGCCGCACGAATCCAACGCGGATATTGATCCTGGGGGGTGAGGAGTGGAACAGTCTCAATACGCTGCACACAATTCCCAAGATAGATGACCCCAACCAAGTTTACACATTTCATTATTACAACCCGTTTGATTTTACCCACCAAAAGGCCGAATGGACGCATTTGAAAAATAGCGGCACTGTGAGATGGGGCAGCCGCTCGGATCGGGCCAAATTAAATGCGGAAATGGACAAAGCGGCGCGCTTTGCCCGTGAGTCTGGAAAGCCTATATTTGTCGGTGAATTTGGCGCCTATGAAGAAGCGCCCCACAAAGACACGATTGAATATTACGAGGCCGCGCGGCGCGCCATGGAAGAGCGCGGCCTATCATGGTGCGCGTGGAATTTTACCGCGACCTTTCCGCTATACGACAGTGATCGCCGCAAATGGGACGTTAAAAAACTGGCCGCATTAGGCCTCAGTCCCAATGGCGTTACATATAGTCCCGCTAAAAAACGCGTCGCCTCTCAAGCTCCAAAACTGAAAAGCCAGAGCGTTGATGATGCCTATAACGCCCTACGCAGCCGCTTACCCCAAGACGGAATCTTAATGACCCGTCCTTATGTCCGCGACATTGGATTTTACGGAGATGCCAAAGTCACGCCTGTGTCTGACGCGGGCGTCCCAGGCGGCGACGCCATAGATATCAAAGTTTCCCAAAGTCAATATCCATGGGACAGCGCCGCAAATGCGCAATTATCAACGCCAATCAAGCGCGGTGATGTTATCGTCATGTCATTTTACGCCAAGGCGCTAAGGGGGGAAGGCAAGATCAATATGGCGGGCGTGCAGCTTAACCGCGAGCCTTATGATAATGTGCTCGCCAAACCTGTTTCCCTCTCAGGTGACTGGACTCAATATTATATCTCGGGCCGCGCGAAACAAGATTACGCCGCAGGGGACACGGCTTACACGCTCCATCTCTCGGGAGCGACGCAGACAATTCGTCTAGGGCCACTCTTTATTTTAAATCTGGGGTCAAAGGCAGATATGTCTAAAATCCCGACCTATCCATAGGAGGCATGGGGCGCATGCATTGCTATATTATCATGGGAGTCGCAGGAAGCGGCAAAAGCACGGTCGCAAAGGCGGCAGCAGAGCAAGTTTGCCTGCCCTTTATTGAGGCCGATGACCATCATGGCGCGGCCAATAAAGCCAAAATGAAAGAGGGAATCGCGCTGGATGACCGTGACCGCGAGCCCTGGATCAATCGTTTAATTGGCGCAGCGAAAGCGCAAGATAGTGATGTGGTGATGTCCTGCTCTGCGCTCACAAAATTGGTCCGCAAACGCCTGCGCGCAGGCCTGAATGGAAATTGCACATTCATTCATTTGCATGGCAGCCCCCGTCTTATTCGCGACAGACTGATGAATCGGAAAGATCATTTTTTCCAATCAGATTTACTCGCCAGTCAATTTACGGCGCTGGAAATGCCTAATCGCGGGCATACCTTAAATATCGAAAATGATATCGACGTGCTCGTTGCGCAGGCGTGCGAGATTATAAAACCCGCCGCTTAAACCACCGCCATCGCGATACACGACACAACAAACCCCGTCACGCCGACAATGGTTGAAGCCACTGTCCAGCTGCGCAAGGTTTCAGCCTCGGTCTGCCCGAGATAGCGGTTCACTAACCAAAAGCCGCTATCATTTACATGGCTCATAAGACTTGCGCCCGATGCAATTGCAATAACAATAATGGCGGTTTGCGGCGCAGAGAGCGGGTCGCTCATCGCGGCCAAAACAGGGGCCGTCAAACCCGCCGCTGCTAGCATCGCCGCCGTCGCCGAGCCTTGAGCAATGCGGACAATCGCCGCCGTCGCAAAAGCAAATACAATTACCGGAATAGAATTGGCGATCATCGCTTCAGCCAGCGCCTTACCGATTTCACTATCCACCATGACTTGCTTTAAGACCCCGCCCGCGCCCGTAATCAGAATGACAACGCCCGCAGGTTCCAAAGCGCGGTTCATGATTTTCAAAAGTTTATCTTTGGCAATGCCCTTTGCGCGCCCAAAGGCGATATAGGCGTAAAGACAGGCAATGATCAGCGCGATG
>CALKXN010000271.1 GCA_938003555.1 uncultured Robiginitomaculum sp.
GAATATTGTCTGTTAAGGGCTTAATGAGGTAATTTAACGGCGAACGCCCCTGCGTTGTCACAAAGACTTCCACGGGCATTCCAGGAACAAGCTGCTGACCATTGAGACGCTCAAGCTCTTCGGTGGATACAGCGACATTGACGACATAAAATCCCATTCCTGTTTCTGCATTTACAATGGTACTGGGCGAAATTCGGCTTACTTTGGCATTAAGCTCAGGCGTCGTGCGAGTATTAAATGCAGAAAACATTACCCGGGCATCCTGGCCAATATATATCTCATCAATGAATTGAGGTTCCAAATTAACTTCAAATTCCATCTTCTGATTTTGCGGAATGATTTGCATTACAGGTGCACCGGGGCCGATCACGCCGCTAATTGTAAAAATACCAAGTTCATGGATCATACCTGCCGTTGGAGCTTTTATTTCGACACGAATGAGTTGTTGCTGCGTTGCCAAAATTTGCTGTTCCATATCTTTAATTGAGAGCTCAACTTCACGAAGCTCTGTGAGTACGCTTTGTTCAAATTCACGGCCGACTTGCGACATCTGAATACGCGTTTCAGTAATCGAATTACGTACCCGTGAAACTTCCGCGTTGTGCTCAGCGAGCTGACCTGTAATGTCTTGAACTTGCCGCTCTAGGGCCAGAACGCGGTTATCCGAAGCATAACCGTCTTTTTGCAAAATCTTTAAGCCTGCCAATTCTTTATTGAGAATAGCTTTCTGTGCGACTTTAGACTGTCTTAAGGCCTGTAGTCCTTGGATCTGATTCTCAAATTGATCAACCTTCTCCATGAGTTGAAGCACTTGCCCTTGCCGCGTTGATGAGCGTGCGCGTAACATTTTCATTTGCCCTTGGCGAAATTCAGACTCCGACTCAATACCCAGCTTATCAAAGACGCTTTCATCCCAAATTATTGTGCTTCTGCCAAGCTCTTCCGCCTTCAAACGATCACGCCGCGAAACTGCTTCGCGCAATCTGTTCTGATAGATATCTAAATTCGACCTTAGAAGTGTTTCATCTAGACGAATGAGAACATCTCCTTCCTGAACCATGTCGCCGTTTTTGACTTTAATCTCGGCGACAATACCCCCATCGAGATGCTGGATTGTTTTTGGTTTACCTAAAACACTCACGGTACCTGACGCGATAACAGCCCCTTCAATACTTGCGGTGTAGAGCCAACTGCCAACACCAACGAACAAGAATAAAAAAGAAAATACTCCAAAACGGCGCAGCGCCTTTGATTCTGTTTGTAGAGGCTTTATTTCCGACTCGTCACCGCCATTAATATTGATCGTACTCATGACGCATCTCCTGCTGGTGAGCGCTTCAGCGTTAAACCGCCAGGTGATCCGGTCGCTATTTTCGGACTCACATTTGCAGCTTTAGTGATTTTAGATAAAACGTCTTTCTTGTCACCAAATTCAACTTGAACGCCTTCGCGTAGCATTAGGAGTTTGTTCACAGCGGCAATTGCGCTGGGGCGATGAGCCATAACAATTACAGTCGACTTGGCTTCTCTAAGAGCCGTAATGGCCTTTGTTAGCGCTGCATCACCTTCAGCATCTAAATTGGAGTTCGGTTCATCCAGCACAATGAGTGCAGGTGTTTTATAGATGGCCCGGGCCAAAGCTATACGCTGAGTTTGCCCTCCGGACAGCACTACAGACTCACCAACAATCGCTTCATAACCGCCGGGCAAGGCCATAATAAGATGATGGACGTCCGCCATTCGCGCAGCTTTAATAACGTCCTCATCATCAACCTCAGCATCAAACCGCGCAATATTTGCCTTTATTGTGCCGCGTAAGAGCTCCGCCGATTGAGGTAAATAACCAATATGCCGGCCTAACTCATCACTATCCCATTGATCATATGTAGCACCATCCAAACGCACCGAGCCTCGTTCTGGCATCCAAAGACCAACGAGCAACCGCGCTAAGCTAGACTTTCCTGAAGCACTTGGACCGACAACCCCAAGGGCATCGCCCGGCTCTAGACTGAAATTTATACCCTGCAAGATACTCGAGCCATCGCCGCCTGCTTCGCTTGGCTTCATTTTCACCACTTGGCTTACATCCACATGGCCTTGAGGTTGCGGCAATGTGATTAAATCCGGAGCCTGCCCCATTCCAGCGAGAACAATATTAAGTCTCCCATAAGCTTGGCGTGCTCCGACAAAATTGCGCCAGTTGGCTATCGCCTGATCGATTGGTGATAATGCACGCCCGCCGATGATAGAAGCTGCAATCATTGTTCCTGGTGTGATAATTTGAATTACCGCAAGATACGCTCCAAGTCCAAGTATTGAAGATTGGAGCAACAACCGAACACCTTTGGATATTGACATAAAGACTTCGGAGGATGCCGCCGCCTGTTGCGTTTCGCTCAAGCTATTGCCGCGTAACCGCCCCCAATTACTAAGTACATTTCCCATCATCCCCATTGAGACGACGGAGTCAGCATTCCGGCGCGAACTTTCAGAAAAGTTTGCGCTCTCAACATCCCACTTTGTAGCTTCCTGCGTTGGTTTCTTTGTACGAAATTCGTTTGCGACAGTGAACAGCGTAATAATCACAACGCCGATTACCGCAAGCCAGCCGAGCCAAGGATGCATGATAAAAACCACGCCGATAAATATAGGCACCCACGGCAGGTCAAAAAATGCTGTTGTCCCTGCGCTACCAATAAATTGACGAAT
>CALKXN010000272.1 GCA_938003555.1 uncultured Robiginitomaculum sp.
ATCATGGTTTGAATGAGAACTGCAGGGTGCGGGTCCGCATTAGAAAGCCCTTTTGAGGCTCGGTAAGAGCGTATATTTTCCGTGTCTCCGCTCTTCCAAACTTTATGGGCTTCGCGGGGAATATGTTGCGGCGCGACGTTAAGGACAGTCAAAAATTGCCCCGCATGAGAATGTTCAACACCGTCTTCATCTCGGCCCGAGGATCGTACGGCGACTGGCCCGCCCTCAAAACCTTTTAAGGCGACTATGAGGTCGCGCTTGGCTTGAGCCTTTAGCCCAGAAGGCGTGAAGGCATCTGCCCCTAAAATAAAGAAAGACGGCACATCAAAACCATGCGCCGCGAGATTCACCAAAGCTGCCGCCTTCCCGCCAACATCAGCCGGTGAAACTTCGTCTGTCATCTCGTAGATAAAAGTCACGGCCCAACCCATAAGGGTACAAAGCCTGCAAGACCATAGGCCCCCAATATCCACAGGCCGGAAAGCGTATCAATCCACTTTTGCCGCGCCGCAGTAGGCTCGCGCGCGAACTCTGAAGCCAGTTTGACAATAACAACTATAGCTAAAATTATTGGGCCCAATATCCATATGAGTGTGTCTAATTGATAACTAACACCCAGTAATAAAAGTGCCGCTGCCACGCACATAAACGCCCAGGCACGGACGGCTTTAGCTGGGCCATATTCAGCGGAATAGGTTTCCACGCCTTGGCGTTCGTTTTCGGGAGCCCAAATTTTGCGGCCAAATTCCAAAACACAACCGTTGAAAAAGCTCAGCCCATAAAACAACCAAAGCCCAAGGCCAAGCTTGCCGCCTCCGGGTAGCCATTCTGCAGCGCTAATATAAAAATCAATCAAGGGCATGATCGCCATATGACTGACAAGATATATAAGAGGACGGGACTTCAACCACTGCGGAACGAAAAACTCGACCGTCATAAGGCAAAGCCATACCCAAACAACGCCAAGCGGAAACAGAAGTTTAGGCGACATTAAGCCTGTCACAACGGCAGCAACACAAGCAAAGCCAAGAGCCAACCACCCAAGCAATCGAAGGCTTACAAGACCTCGCGGCACAGCCCGTTCAGGACGGTAGCGGCTATCGGTCTCGAAGTCCTTAAATTCATCTGCAACTCGCATGATAAAAAAGAGGATAAAAACACAGAGCCACACACCCGCAAAGCTAGTCCATGCCGGAAGCGTCCGTCCGCCCAATTTGGCAGAAACACAGAGCGTCGCCGCCGTGAAAAAGAAAACAAGTAGCGCCGTTTTGAGTAATGGAAACCGTTCAGCTTGGTAGATCCAAAGGCGAGAAAAAAGAGACGTTTTCATCGTTTCCGGGCGAGTTTGTCATGAGCACGAGTGAAATGCCCTGCAGAGATTGCTCCTAAAATCGACAACTCACCGCAAAGGCACAGACCTGCCAACAGTTCTGCCAACGCCCTTGCTTGTCCATTGCCTTTTAAGCCTATTATGGACAGCCCTGCCGATTGTGAAGGCAAACCCGTCCCGCCGCCAACCGTTCCAACCAAAATATTGGGTAGAGTAACAGACACAAAAACACCTGGCTCACCGTCTACCTCGCGAGGTTCGACCCGCGTAAAACCGACGGAGCTCTCACTCACGCAAGCCGCGTCCTGACCTGTGGCGATATAGAAGGCGGCTAAGGCGTTAGCGTAATGCGCCTGCACACCAAATTGTCCAGATAACATTGCGCCGAGATTTGCCGTCCTGCAATATTTCAATAGAGTTTTAACGTCAGTGTGAAGATAACGTCTCAACACGGTTTCAGCAATATCGACACTAGCGGTCACCTTACGGCCGCGGCCTGCGTGCATACCCAGAAAGCTAGCTTTTTTATCGCCTGAGAAATTTGCTTCGATAAACCAATGAATGGGTTGCACAGGGCAATTTTTCGCCAAGTATTCGCAAAGAGCCTGTGTTGCGACCGTCACCATATTTTGCCCGGACGCATCCCCCGTCGAATATCTGCACAAAAGAAAGACCGTATCCCCATCTAAATGCGGGTCAATCCCCACGAGCTTCCCGTGGGATGTTGTTGTCTCGGCTACAGCCTTCAGTTCCTCAGCATGGGAGGCAACCCAATTAATAAACTCACCAGATTCCATGATATTATTGAAAATAAAAGCTGGGCCACGGATGACGGAATCTGAGAGCAAAGCCGCTGTAATGCCGCCCACAGCCCGCGTCAGTTCCGCGCCTCGTGCATAGCTGGCAACAAGGGCTGCCTCTGTGGTCGCGAGCGGTGCAAAAAAATCACCCTTGGCGTGAACCCCGTTCATCCGAATAGGGCCCACAACGCCTACGGGGACTTTGACCGTGCCGATATAGTTCTCAATATTTGCCGTATAAACTACCGCATCGCGCACACTATCCGCATCAGCAATAATCGCTTTATCAAATTCTGTTGCCGATGTGTCCGCCAGCAATCGTGTCCAAAATTTAGCGACGCTCTCCGCACTCGCTTTGGTCTGGGGGCGTAATCTTTTTGCAGGTTTAGCCTGTTTATCTGCATTCATACGAGTTTTGTAGTCGAGATTATCGCGGTTCGTATTCAGATAAGTCAACATGCGCTGAACGCTAAATGGTATAATTTGCATGCCCCTCCCCAAAATGCTTTTCTCAAGAAGCGCCAACCTTGTTCCAGCTACTAAGCCAATAGTCAAATAGATTGAAACACTAGTGATTAGAAAAACTTAAAGTATGAAAATTCTGTGTGGCATGTTTGACCAAAGAGCTTTTGATTACGCTTCTCTGACCATTTTTTAATTCTGTCTTCAACTCGCTTAATCGTGCTATGAGTGAATTTGTCAGCAACATCTGAAAACTCCACCTCATTTCTCCAAAGATTGATACGTCTTGTTGGAGCCAAACTCCCAATATCTTTCGATAGGTCTATACAAATGATTGGGCCACTCAGTTTCGTGGCCACCAATATCGCAAATATCTCCGCGCTCTTTCCTGTCACTTCATGCACGCGCCTTTTTGCCAAGCGAATGGGCTTGGCGAGACAAAGCTCGTCGCAGGCTTTGAGCTGTAGGACGCAAACGTTCCCACACCCCTGCGTTTTGTTATTTCAGGTATAGACATAGATTCCTATTTCGTTCCAAAGCAAGGTAAGAACTCAAGCAAAAGGAATTTAATCCAAAACTCAGATGTGGATATGTCTTGAGCACCAAGCTTCCAAGCTCTTTAGCATGCCAGGAAGGAGCCAGCCATAGCTCAAAGGAATGACGGACATGTGCAACAAAATTGAGTAAAAACTCTACGACATATGCAGCTACAATAGATAAACTCAATAGGTTATATTTTTGAAAACGAACTACATTTCATCTTGTAAGTCTAGGCCGAAATATTGTAGCTACTGTTCTTCGGTCTGTCGTTCGCAAGACTTTCGGATCGTTGCTAGGTGACACATGAAATAGCCGATCAATGCTAAACCATTGAAAAGCCGCGGTAGCTCAGGGGTAGAGCGCATCATTGGTAATGATGAGGTCGGGAGTTCAATTCTCCCTCGCGGCACCAGTTTCCTTAATTAAATCAATAACATGTGATTATTTTAAATTCAACTGAAATCGCAAAATTGCGCCAGTAAGCACATAGTAAGCACGGGCACATCATAACCTAGCCATGCTTACGCCGTGCAATTTTAAGGTCGATTCTCCCTAACACCCCCCAATTCTTAACAAGTGGGAGTACCAGATTGGCTAATCGCCTTTACCACGCTCACGCTATTCCCCACGGTTGTCTGCGTTTTACAACGCGACTTTTTAGCTTTTTCCTGTTCAACTAACGTGAACTGCCAACGTCACCGGATAAACCTAAAAAGTCGCCTTGCTAAATCGCACGTAACGACAACCGTGGGGAAAAAGCTCTCGACCTAATGGCCGAGGACAATTTCAACGAATTAAAAAAGTTGTTCGAAACCCAAATTTGTCAAACGTAGACCGTTACGGTCAGTTATTTCTACTAATCCATCTTCAACAAGTGTTTCTACAGCCGAAACTATGTCTTCACTTCTCAGCTTTAAATTTTTACTAGGCAGTTGAACAATTGCACTTTGCTGAAGAACCCCATCAGCTCGCAAACCTCTCGCTT
>CALKXN010000273.1 GCA_938003555.1 uncultured Robiginitomaculum sp.
AGAATTGTCTGATGTTGCCGATATTGCGCCGGAATTCATTGCTGACCGCAAAGGTGAGTACATCCTGTCGTTAAATGTTAATGATGGCCAAGCGTATAGCGCAGTGGATAACGTGAGTGTGACGGTAGAAAATCGTCAACCGAAAGCGATTATTACGGCGGTTGATAAGGGAGTTGCGGGTGACTTGATCACGCTGTCTGCAGAGCGTTCCTCTGACCTGGATGGTGATCAGTTGTCTTACATTTGGTCTTTGACTCCGCCTGAAGGGTCATCAGTCACGATAAATGATCCATCATTAGCCGGACCCGTATTCACGGCAGGTTTGCCTGGAAGTTATGAGGTAAAACTGATTGTGAGTGATGGTGAGGTTCAATCTGATCCGGTACTGAAACGCATTACAATTGCGGCCGGTAATCAGGCGCCCGAGATGCAACTGCTATCCGACCAAACAGTTATGCTGGGGGGCGAGATTAGTTTTGCTGTTGTCGCTTCTGATCCTGAGGGAGACAAATTAACCTACTTTGTCCGGCCTCTGCCGCTGCCTTCTGGCGCGTCATTCAATAACGACACTGGCGTATTTAAATATCGCCCTGTTGCTGGAGCGCAGGGCGATTATAGCTTATCTTTTGGTGTGAGCGACGGGCAATATTCTGATCAAAATACAGCCACTATATCCGTTATTTTAGACCCTGTTGTTACGGTAACTTCCTATTCGGGCCGCGTGGTTGACGCTCAAAATGGTAACCCAGTCAATGGTGCGCGCGTGAAGGTTGGTGACCAAGAAACTCTAACAAATTCAGATGGCGTGTTTATCGTATCCAACATTGATGCGGGCCGCGTGATCATTTGCGTCGAGTCCGGTGCAGCTTTGGCCTCGAATGGTGAAGCTTACGGCGATGTTACATTTACGGCAGATATTATTGAAGATGTTGTTAATGAAGCGCCGCGAGACATTGAACTGTCTGCTGCTTTGGCCAGTACGCAGGTGATTTCAGGTCAAGACCTGAGACTAGAAAATTCCGATGCATACGGTGTCTCCTTAACCATTCAAGCTGACTCAGTAGAAGGCATTGCGGAAGGGGAGATGATTGCACTTGTCGGGCTAAATGCGGCTCAGGCCTCCAGCTTGCCAAGGTATGTTGTACCGTGTCAGCTTTTCTCCTTATCGCCAAAAGCGGCCTCAATATCACAGCCCGTAGCCTTGAGTGTATCAAATTATGATAATTTACCGGCCAGTTCGGCCGTAGATATTTGGGCGTTTCGGGATGGTGACTTCACATTGATCGGGCAGGGCCAAGTATCCTCTGATGGCGGACGCCTAAGTGCTGAGATTTCTAATATGCGCGGCGGAGAAGCTATCGCACTAGCCCCTCAGATGCATTCCGTCAGCTTATCTTCTGACCAGCCGCAAGAGGTCTATAATCCTTCCTTATTTGGAGAAGGAAGTTACCAAACTTCATATAGCTTACCGAGCTATAGCAGCCTTGGACAAGACCGAGCTGTAAGTATGGTTTATAACAGTCAATCAGCAAATCCCGATTTTATCATTGCGGCACAATCTGATTTCACGGATAGAAGCCTGCCGATCAAAGTAAAAACCCAGGTTCAAACTGCCGGCGCCACCCAAAGCTTTGTTGATTATATTGATCCCGATGGCCAAGCTTTAGTCTCTCAACCGGCCATTCTTTCAGGTTCAGATTTAGACACTGGGCGCGTACCTTTCAAAGTACTGTCGACGGCCCAATATAGCTGCAGCCAAGTTACAGCGACGATTAGCGATGAGTTATTTATCAATGACCAAAGCGAAAGTCCATTTGGAGCAGGGTGGACGCTGCCGGAACTGCAACGATTAGATATTCAGGGTGATGTGATTACAGTCGTTGAAGGAACGGGCGTAACGACACGTTTTGAAAATACGGCTCCGAAGGCATTGATAGAAGAATTCAGTGACGGGTTTGGAGGGTGGACTTTGTTGCGAGACTTTAAATCGTTCGACTTTAAAGAAACAGGTGGAAATCCGGGCGGTTATTTAGAGTTTCGCGATAAAGTCCGTGGTGCAACCGTCTATTGGGCCGCGCCAGAAGAATTAGCTGTTCGCGTCAAGCAATATGAAGGCGGAACGCTTAACTTTGATTTACGACAGACATCCGTAACAAGCCAATATGAAGCTCGATGGGATGTGGCATTTCGCACAAATGACCCTGATAAAGTCCTAATCCTAAATTGGCCGCGCTCAATGCATCCCGGCACGGCTTGGACAACTTATAATATCCCATTATCTGTAGATTACGATATTGGCGAAGATTACGGGTGGGGACTCTATACCTTTTCGACGGACGATGTTGATTACAATATCACGCCTGAAGTATATTCTGATTTACTTAACGATAGTATCAGCTTGCAAATTCGCGCTGAATATCGCGTGGGCCCGGATACTGGAAGTATTGATAACGTTATTGTGCGCCCCCCGATGGGCGTAGAAGAAAGCCTGGAGGGTTTCATTCTTGCGGCATCATTTGAAGGCGATAAAGGTGATTTTACGCGCCTGTATGAGCTTGATGATGGAACTTATTTGCGCCGTTACCCCAATGGCACGCGGGTCAAATTTAATAGTGATGGGCGCCAAAGTGAAATTACGGATCGTAATGGCAA
>CALKXN010000274.1 GCA_938003555.1 uncultured Robiginitomaculum sp.
AATGACCCTATTTTGGTAAAATCCGGCCGTGAAATGCTGCCGACGCCACTGGCCGAGACTCTGCTGCCCTTAGTCACGCGGGCGATTACCCAGCTTCGAACCGTGCTGTCAGTCACTGAAGCGTTCGAGCCGCGCGTCGCAACAGGGCGCTTTCGTGTGGCCTGTAAAGATAATATCGGAATGCGTATTGTCTCGGCATGGGCGCGTAGCGTTAAACCACATGTACCAGAGCTTACGCTGGATATTGTTAACCTCGAAGTCGCCAATGCCCGCGATTTGGTTTCGGGAAAACTGGATTTGGTTATCATGCCAATTGGCGATAATATGGACATTCCCCCATCCGTCGATCTGTCGCGATTCGTCATAAAGCCTGTCTTCACCGATCAATGGGTCAGCTGCTTTCGCGAAGGTCATCCCGATGCGGGTAAGACGATGACCCTTAAAAGATTCGCAAATTATGAGCATATTCTAGTCAATCCCGATGGGAGCGAAACGGGGCGAGTCGATGAGCTTCTCTCTGAACATGGAATGTCGCGCCATATTGCCTATCGCAGTGCCAGTTTTTTGCTGGCTTTGCCGATACTGCTCGGTACGGACTGCGTGCTAACCACGCTGACCTCTCTGGTGGGCTGCGGGATTCCCGGCGTTAAAGTTTTTGATTGTCCCGTGGATATGAAGCCGCTGGCCTTTAACGCGGGTTGGCATCCGAATTGGACAACTGATGCGCGGCACAAATGGGTGCGCGGGCAGCTCTTGCCGACACTCGCGGAGAATGACCCGCAATGCCTCTGTCATTTTGATATGCCGACCCATCTAGACGCTACGGTTGCCGCGCAGTAATGTCCATAAATGACAAACCCACTCACACTATATATTGGCAATAAAAACTATTCCTCTTGGTCGCTGCGCCCGTGGCTCGTCCTGCGCAAGGCAGAACTGCCTTTTGACGAAGAGCTCATAAAGCTGGATGTGCCGGGTTATAAAGAAGCGTTATTGGCGATCTCTGACGCGGGAACTGTTCCAGTTCTAAACGTCAAAGGTGAGACGATCCCCGATAGTCTTGCGATTTCGCAATGGGCGGCCAAGGCCGTGCCCAATTTATGGCCCAAAGACCCTGCGATGCGCTCCCGCGCCATTGAAGTGACCCATTTGATGCACGACGGGTTTGAGGCGCTACGCGCGCATGCTCCCATGAATTTACGCCGGCGCACATCTTCTAAAATGCCCCAATCCTGCTTGGATGATGCGGCGAAAATGGTTGAGCTTTGGGAAGATTGCCTGTCAAAACATAACGGGCCGTTTCTGTTTGATGACTGGTCTATCGCTGACGCGTTTTATACGCCCGCCGCAACGCGCTTTGTGAGCTATGATTTGCCGCGCAGCGCAAAAGCCGATACATATATATCAGAGCTTATGAGCGATATGGATTATATGGACTGGGAGGCAGACGCCATGGTTGAGCCGTGGGATTTGCCAGAAACGGATAAGGTGAACCGATGAAGTTAAAAGATACAATTCGCACAATTCCGGACTTCCCCAAGCCGGGTATTTTGTTTCGTGATATTACGACATTAATGACCAACCGTAAGGCTTTTCACGCCGCGATCGTGCAGCTGTGCCAACCCTATGAGCATATGAAGGTTGATAATGTCGCTGGGATCGATGCGCGCGGATTTGTATTTGGCGGCGCAATGGCCGACCGCCTCGGCGCGGGGTTTGTGCCTATTCGCAAAGCCGGGAAATTGCCGGGGAAGACTTACACTCAAGACTATCAGCTCGAATATGGAACAGATACGCTAGAGCTTCACGCGGATGCCCTTCGCAGCCAAGAAAAGGTTGTTCTGGTGGATGACTTAATCGCAACGGGCGGCACTGCTGAGGCAGCGGTTAAGCTGCTACGCAAAACAGGAGCCGACGTTGTCGGCGCAGCCTTTGTGATTGATTTGCCTGAGCTTGGCGGTCTTAAGAAAATCGTTGAAATGGGCATACCCGTTACGGCGCTTGTCGCCTTTGACGGGCATTAAGCTTAGTTATATTTCGTATAAATTTGCCGTGCGATTTGCATGTTCTTTGTTCTGCAACGCCCCGCAATGAGAAAATAGTCAATCAGCACCCAGAGACCTAATCCGCCCAGCGTAAGTAATTTTAAAATTCCTGCAACAATGTCACCAACATAAAACCGATCTACACCCAACCATCCCAGCCATGTATTAAAACCATATCCAAAGACTGGATTTTTCTCACGCATGGCCAGTTCATTCATAAATCGATCGGCATTGTCGGGAGACAGTGACGAATACATATTCATCAACTCGTTTCGATATGTGTGCATGTCCATTTTATGTCTCTAGCCCAATATTAGTAATAAACATATGTAACTTGAGGCGCGCGCTGGCGAATAGCTAGCAATGGAGCGCCTTCTTTAAAGCCGGACTTTAAGCGGTATGTTATGACTTTATCTTCAAATGATAAAATTTCAATTTCGGCGCCATCAACATTGAGTGTTTGAGGGAATGACTCTGTGCCATCCAATACAATTGTTTTTGTGCTGGTTCCGGCGCTAATGAATTTTCCATCATCCAAGCGATGAACCGTTGAAAATGAGATATTTGGCTTCCCAAAGAGTGGATTTGTATAGTTGTAGCGAACGCCTAAATTTTCGCCTTTGAATGTCTTGCCATCATATTCCGTATAGGCGGTTGGCGTTTCAATTTTGGCTTCTGATTTCATCACATAAATGCCGAAAATGCCCACATGGGTCCCATTTTCGTCAGTGGTCCAAAGTTGATCGAGCCGTTCATCATTGTCGGAATCACGAAGACATGTGCGATATCGAAGCCCAATGGCCTCGCGTGCCAATAAATCTCGCGAACAATATACGATGCCATATTGCTGGGTTATGGCTGGGTAAAGCTCATCTTCCGGCGTAATGTTAAAGCCGACACCGATAAGTGGCACCGTTGTACCTTTAATCGCCTGATCGACTTTAAAGCCCTTAATCAGTTTTGACTCTTGAGTGAATAAAACATCGCCAGACGTCGCGGAGCGTTCTGATGTGTCGATGTCTACTGTTTGCGCGACGATAATGGGAATGGCCGAGCCTTGAGCGATAGGAGTGAGCAGGCCTTGTTTGTTTCCATTTGCGTCAGTGGTCGCGCAGGCCGATAAAAGAATGGCCGTAATGAGTAGAATAATCGATTGAGCTTTCATGTGGCGGTCTCCCAAATGACAATAATTTTAGACGTTAAATTTAAATAGCATAACATCCCCGTCTTTGACGAGATAACTTTTGCCTTCTTGGCGCACTTTTCCAGCGTCTTTCGCGCCTGTTTCGCCGCCATATTGGGCGTAGTCTTCAAAGGCCGTTGTTTCAGCGCGGATGAAGCCGCGCTCAAAGTCGCCATGGATAACGCCGGCGCATTGCGGGGCTGTCCAGCCATCAACAAATGTCCAGGCGCGAGCTTCTTTGGGGCCCGCTGTGAAATATGTTTTTAGTCCCAAAAGACTATACCCAGAATGGATCATACGGTTGAGGCCCGGTTCAGTCAGGCCAAGGGCCTCCATATATTCCGTACGCTCATCTTCGTCCTCAAGAAGGGCCAGCTCGCTTTCGATTTTGGCGGAAATGATCACGGCCTGCGCGCCTTCGGCTTTGGCGTGTGCGAGGACTTTTTCGCTAAAATCGTTACCTGTGGCGGCACTGTCTTCGTCGACATTGGCAACATAAAGCACAGGCTTTGAGGTGAGGAGTTGCAGCATTTTCCACGCTTTTACGTCATCCTCATCAATGGTTGCGCGGCGGGCCGGGCGGCCTTCATTGAGCTGCTCCATGGCCAGATCGACAAGTTTTAGCGTCTGAAGCGCGTCTTTGTCTTTTTGCTTTACCTTTTTTTCAAGGCTCGTGCGGCGCTTTTCAAGGCTCTCCATATCCGCAATCATCAGCTCCGTTTCAACGGTTTCATAATCCGCCATGGGATCAATCTTGCCTTCGACATGGGTGACGTCGTCATCTTCAAAACAGCGCAGGACATAGACGATGGCATCTGTTTCGCGAATATTGGCGAGGAATTGATTGCCCAGCCCTTCGCCCTGCGATGCGCCGCGCACAAGGCCGGCAATATCGACAAAATTCATCCGCGTCGGAATGATCTCTTTGCTGCCCGCTATTTCGGCCAGTTTGAACAGGCGCGGCTCGGGCACGGCAACTTCGCCGACATTAGGTTCGATGGTGCAAAATGGATAATTGGCCGCTTGAGCATTGGCCGTTTGGGTGAGGGCATTAAAGAGCGTTGATTTACCAACATTGGGCAAGCCCACAATTCCGCATTTAAATCCCATGATACTCTTCCTATTTTGGCGCGGGCGCGTGAAGCGTCACTTTAGTCGAAAATTTATTGAGTTGATCTATGTTTAACTCCGCCTCAGCGAGGAGGGGCGCAGCTTTGGCAATGGCGCGGTTTAAATCCTCAACCCACGCATTTTCAGCCTTGGCAAAATCAGACAGCACATAGCTATGCACTTTGTCCTTATGGCCGGGGTGGCCAATGCCCATGCGCGCGCGGTGAAAATCTGCGCCCATATGCTGGCGGATCGAGCGCAGGCCATTATGCCCGGCAATGCCGCCGCCTGTTTTGAGCCTAAATTTACCTGGCGCAAGGTCAAGTTCGTCATGAAACACGACGATTTGACTCATTGGTATTTTGTAGAATTTTGCCGCGGCTTGAACGGCCCGTCCCGAGTCATTCATAAAGGTCTGCGGTTTTAACAGGAGCACTTTCTTGGGGCCATTATCTGTTTTGATAAGGCCTTCTTGGGCGCGGCTTTGAAATTTATCGCGCGCGGGGCCAAAGCCATATTCGCGCGCGATCTCGTCAATGGCCATAAAGCCAATATTGTGGCGGTTCCCGGCATATTTATTGCCGGGATTTCCTAATCCAACGATGCAAAGCATAGGCGCCTCCTCGGCCTTGGCCGCTTCAGTGAGACGCCGCAGCCAGCGGAAAATTATGCGTCTCCGGACTCGTCGCCTTCAGTCTGCGCTGTTGCTGGAACTTCGCCTGGATCAACATCACCCTCTTCAGCATCTTCTTCAACAGCTGCGCGGGACGCGATGACTGTCAAGATTGTTGGATCGCGATCCGTAATGGCAGATTTGACGCCTTTAGGGAGGTTGATCTCAGAGATGTGGAGGCTGTCGCCGATTTCCAGAGCAGATACATCAACCGTAATTTCGTCAGGGATGTTACCCGCGGCGCAGGCCACTTCGATTGAGTGACGCACAACATTAAGTGAACCGCCGCCTTTAAGACCCGGTGAGTCCTCTTCGCCAACGATACTGATTGAGACTTCAACTTCAATCTTACTGTCTGCGTTCACGCGATATAGATCGACATGCATCGCCATATCGGAGACCGGGTGGAATTGGATGTCCTTGGTCAGCACTTTCTGGCTACTGCCGGAATGCGTGATTTGAACCATAGAGCCGATGAAGTTGCCTGAGTTAATGGCTTTCAAAAGCTCGTTATATTTAATTGTGATACCGACGGGAGGGAGGTCGCCGCCATAAATTACGCCGGGGACGAGACCCGCACGGCGTGCAGCACGGGCGCTACCTGTTCCGGATTCATCGCGCACTTCTACGTTTAGATTAACTTCACTCATTAGATTGTCCTATTTACTGTCATGCCCGACCAACACCATGTCGGCAAAGCTTACTGCGGGGCATTATCATCAATGACGCG
>CALKXN010000275.1 GCA_938003555.1 uncultured Robiginitomaculum sp.
AATCTGTCTAGCGCCGCCTGCCCGTTTTCCATGCCAGTATAATGCAAAACCAGCATAGAAATCGGAAGTTTGCGGTCATTAAAATTAGGAGATGGCGCCGATATTAGTTCCATGTGTCATCCGGATATTTACGGCCCATGAGGGTCAAAGCTTTGGTTATGATTTCTTCGAGAACGTCTATATTCACATCGGATAATCGCTTTATATTGAGGCAAGACTTGCCCATTTTATGCTTCCCCAAGCGGGATAATTCATCGTCAAAGTCTTGATAACCCGGCATGATATAAATCGATAAATATTGCGCCCGAGGTGAAAATCCAATCCTTAGAGAGTCCCCTTCACGGCCACTGTCATATTTATAATGATACGTCCCATAGCCAATAATCTTGCCCCACAGAACAGGCGGGTATCCCGATATTTTCTCAATCAAAGACAACAAGATTTTACAGTCCTCTCGCTTTTGGTCATCAGAAATAGCCGCAATGAAGCCGACAGGACATTCATTTGTCGCCTGAGTTTTATTATTTGCATTCGCCATTGCGCGTCTCCGTCACTTTGAATGTCTTGTTTGACGCAATAATATACACGCAGGGTAAAATGAAAAGCGCCCCGACCAATAGGCGTTTAGAGGGTGCATCACCTAAAAAGGTAATGCCGAGTATCGCTGCAAAAACAGGCGTCATCAAAGTCAACGGCACGACGCGGTTCACAGTATAGCGCTGCAGCAATGAAAAATATTGCCCATGAGCCACAATCGATACGCACAGGGCGGCATAGACCGCTGCAATCATGAGCGGCCATTTGCTCTGTCCCCATATATCTTGGGGGGATGGCTCAAAAATCATACTCATCATCACCATTGTCGGCAGAACCGTCACAGCGACCCAAGCAACATATATACGCCAATCCACAGCGCCGACCGTCCGGATGAGCACCGACCCGGCAGCTAATGCCAAATATGCCGCGCCGACATAAATCAAGCCGATATCAAGGTCGACCTGCCCAGGTTCATAAATCATAATCACGCTTCCGATAAATGCACCAATAATTGCAAATATCGTTATCCATCCAGGCCGCTCCTTTAGGAAGGCGATAGATAATATGGCCGCAAAGGGAATGAGCATTTGGCTAACAACGCCGCTGCCTGTGGCGCTGGCCGTTTGAAGCCCTGTGTAAAGAAAGCCGAGATGCAAAGGTCCCACGCACAGGCAGACCAAAATCAAACGTATAAAGTTCTCGGGCTTTGGTTTAAACAAAAAAGGCGTCATAATCAGCATAACGATCAGAGCGCGCAGTGAGGCCAACATAAAGGGCGGAACATCGTGATGTCCCAGCGCCCATGCGCTCACAGCAAGATTACCGGCCCAAAGCACGTTGCAGAGCATAAGAATAAGAAAGTCTCGGGCAGCCATGCCCTGCCCTAACGCAAGCGATTAGAGTGTCAATCCACAGATTGGCCTATTGCCCGACCGTCCAGCCATCAGGCGTTTCGCGGGCATCAAGAACAATATCGTCATCGCCTTGAGGCGTGGCCGGGTCTGCGTCATTAAACTGCGCTTGATTCACACCAAATTTCTTTTCGAGATCCTCGAAAGCTTTCTCGCGAACAGTTTTGCCAAATATCTTTGCGCGAAGCCAAAATCCAACAAATGCAATTGCCGCCAGAACCAATATCGCCAAAACAACAACCAATGCCGCCGATGTAGCCAAAACCAGCACGCCTAAGCCAATAATTGCGCTTGCAATCAACATCGCTGTTCGCCCGATCTTTTGCAGAAAGGTTTTAGGCTGGCCGCCGTGTAAATTTGAAACTCTGATGTAAGTCGTCATTTATTTATGCTCCTTCCTCTAATTTGGCGCGAAATGAGAAAAGGTCAAGTCACAGCAGGTTACAATTTCGTTACGCAGTGGCGGCTTACTGCGTTTGAAGTTGAGCCTTTCGGGCTTTTACAATTTCGCCATAGGCGCGGTTAATCATCGCCATCTTATGATTAGCAAGCCCTTGCAGCTGCTCCGGTAAGCCGCGCGCGACAAGCCGATCCGGATGATTAGCCGCAGCTTGCCGGCGATAGGCCCGTTTTAAATCGGCATCTGAAATATCTTCATCAACCCCCAAAATCAAATAAGGATCATCAGCAGGACGCCCCATATGGGAGACTTTAATGCGATTAAATTCACGCTCAGAGAATCCAAATATTTCCGCCGTTGTTTCTAAAAACTCCATTTCCTCAGGACTAACAACGCCATCCGCCAACGCGATATAGAACAAACCGTCCAGAACATCTTCGAGTGTCGCGGGCTGTGCGCGAAATTTACGCGCCACAATTTTGGCGTAGGATTTATAACCCGCTGTTGTTTTACGCGCCAGATCAAAGAACCGCGCTATACCGGCCTGCGCTTCGGGCGGCGCGGTGAATATCGTTCGAAAGGCGTTGATCTCTTCACGGGTCACAACACCATCCGCTTTAGCCAATTTAGCCGACAGCGCAATGAGCGCAGCCGCAAAGCCGGCATCATCTGTGCGCCCCGGGCGGCCGTCCATGTCGGGACGCGGCGCAGGGCCGAACATATTTGCCGCAGCAGAGAAAAGTCGGGTCCAAAAACTCATAAGTCGGCCATGCCGTAATTCACGCTAACGGGCAATAGGCGCCTTACTCTGATACACGGCTATATTTGACGTCGCGGCGATATCGACTTGGCGTCACGCCAAACCATGCGCGGAACGCCCGCGTGTAAGAGCTCTGATCGCTATATCCAAGTCGCGCCCCAATATCAGCATGATTGAGGTTACCCTGTCTCAGAAAAATCTCACATGTCTCCCGGCGCGCATCCTCAAGAATGTCGCGAAACCGAATGCCCTCTTTTTTCAAATAGCGCCGAAAATTACGCTCGCTCATATCCATCATCGCCGCAACTTCGGATATTTTTGGTCGACCGGACATAAGCCTGGACTGTAAAATATGCATTGTTTGACGCCGAAAAGTTTGCGGCTGCCCGAGTTCTTCAAGCTGCATATCTAATTTGGGCAGCATTAATTCTTTCAAAGCGGGGTTTCGCGTTGGAAGTGCAATTTCAGTTAATTCCGCAGGAAAGGCCATCATGTCTTTGTCCGCGCCAAATTTTACCTTTGGCCCAAACACAACATGATGCGCGTCCAAATTTTGGGGCGCCTTATGTCTGAACTGCATCAACTGCACAGGGTTGGGCCCGCCAAATATAAGCCACCGTCCAATCGTGGCATATGCGGCAAAAACAATTTCAACAAAATGGCGGTAACGCTCGGCGTCTGGCGCGTCATAAGGCGTCCAGTGCACGCGCGCATATCTTGCATCTACCCGCAAGTCAGTCGTTCCAATTTGCTGCGTTAGCTTTTGGTATTTTGAGTTGATTGTCATAACCTCAGCGAGATTATCCGCAAATGTCAGCGTAAAACCCACATCAACAAATGTGTCCATGCGAATACGAAGTCCGACTTTAAGCCCCAAAGATTCATCTTGAGTCTGCGCCGCGGCCGCATTGATCACATCAATCACATTATCGACTGAAAATCGCGTTGAAGGATTGCTGAGCGCTAATTTCCCGCCCTCAATTAACGCATAGAGCTCATCTGCTTTTGCACCGCAAAATACGCATCCTTCAACGATGACTTTGAAGTAATTTGATGCAACAGTTCTCATATATTCCAAGTATTTAAGTACGCTGTAATATTTGTCAATTCTTGAGATTTGAAACTTTAGTTTGCGCTGGAAGTATGATCAGACATTATGTTCCAAACGCCATTATTTCTACGCATATGGAGCGTAAACAGACCATTTGGGCGGTCGTCTTCACGATTAAGTGACCACCGACCAAAGACCAATGCGTCTTTGTTTCCTAATATTTCAATCTCTAAATCCGTAAAGCTAAGCGTGCCCATCGCGGCCTTATCAGGATAGCGTGACAGATAACGCTCTTTCGTTACCTGCCATCCCCGATTTACGCCGCCGCCAGAGGCAAAGCGTAAATTTTCAGATTTCCAATAGTCTTGCATGAAGCCATGAATATCGCCATTATTCCAAGCGCTGTCTTGGCGGGCGAGCGTCTCGCGAATTTGGGTTTCAGCCTCGGTTTTATCGATAGAACTTTCAATCAAAAAAACCTTACCAAACCAAATTCCAATAAGGAGAAATAACGCCCCGAACAAGCACGGTAGCAGGATGTCCTTAAACAAAGATAGCTTCATATATTGTCCCTAAAGCCAGTCGCCTATTTATAATTCAAAATCGGCGCAAGCCAGCGTTCTGCGTCGGCAAAATCCATATCTTTGCGGCGGGCATAATCTTCGACTTGGTCTTTCTCAATCTTGCCAACGCCGAAATAAACCGATTCAGGATGACTAAAATATAGACCTGATACAGAGCTGGCCGGATGCATCGCAAAACTTTGTGTCAGCTCCACATCCGCCTGCGCGGTGGCATCGAGCAAGCGGAACAGAGTTGCCTTTTCAGTATGGTCGGGCTGCGCGGGATAACCTGGCGCAGGACGGATACCATCATAGCGCTCTGCAATCAGCTCATCACCTGAGAATGTTTCCTCAGGGGCATATCCCCAAAACTCTTTGCGGACGCGCTGATGCAAATGTTCAGCAAACGCCTCAGCGAGGCGGTCAGTTAGCGCTTGGAAGAGAATGGCATTATAATCATCGCCCGCATCTTTATATTTCTGCACGCGTCCCTCTTCGCCCAGACCTGTCGTCACGCAAAATCCGCCGACATAGTCGTGGCTATCGGCTACGAAATCAGAGATACAGTAATTTGGCTTTGCCGCACTGCCTTTGCTGATTTGTTGGCGCAAGCCATGAAAGGATGCGATGACCTCTTTGCGGTCTTCATCCGCAAAAACTTTAACATCGTCCCCGTCACGCTCTGCTGGCCAAAACCCTATCACGCCCTTGGCCGTAACCCATTTCCCAGCGATGATTTTATCGAGCATTTCATTGGCGTCGGCGAATAATTCACGCGCTGTCTCGCCGTAACGCTCATTGTCCAAAATCGCCGGATAGCGGCCTTTGAGCTCCCATGTCGCGAAAAACGGTGTCCAATCGATAAAGGGACGAAGGGCTGCCAAATCATAACCCTCCAGCGCCTTTGTGCCTAAAAAGCTCGGCTTTGGCGGCGTATAGCCCTCAAAATTTGGTTTAAATGCATTTTCCTGAGACTCTTTAAGTGTCAGGCGGGCTTTTCGATTTTGCCCGGCCAAATGAGATTTGCGCGCTTTTTCATATTCAACTTTGATTCCCGCTTCATAGGCATCTGACTCATCGCCCAATAACGCGCCCACAACGCCAACAGCCCGCGAGGCATCCGTGACATATATGGTGGGGCCGTTTTTATAGGCGGGTTCGATCTTGACCGCTGTATGGGTTTTCGACGTCGTCGCGCCGCCAATCAGCAGCGGCATTGTCATATCCAGACGCTGCATTTCCTGGCCCATATAGACCATTTCATCCAGTGAAGGCGTAA
>CALKXN010000276.1 GCA_938003555.1 uncultured Robiginitomaculum sp.
AAACGTCCGACCGAGCAGGCGCTGGACGGATTTAAACCTGCGCAGCCTGTTGTCTTCTGTGGCATTTTCCCGGTGGACGCGGCTGATTTTGACGATCTTCGCGCCGCGATGGGACGCCTGCGCCTCAATGATGCCAGCTTCAGTTTTGAGATGGAAACATCTGCGGCGCTGGGCTTTGGCTTTCGCTGCGGTTTTCTGGGTCTGCTGCATTTGGAAATTATCCAAGAGCGCCTAGAGCGTGAATTTGATCTTGATCTGATTACAACGGCCCCGTCCGTGGTTTATACCATCAAAATGCGCGACGGCACGGAGCAGCAGCTGCATAACCCCGCCGATATGCCGGACGTCATGGCGATTGAAGAAATTCACGAGCCCTGGATCAAAGCCACCATCATGACGCCGGATGATTATCTGGGCGGCATTTTAAAACTTTGCCAAGATCGCCGCGGCATCCAAACGACATTGTCCTATGTCGGTAACCGCGCCATGGTCGAATATGAATTGCCGCTCAATGAAGTCGTGTTTGATTTCTATGACCGCTTAAAATCTGCGTCCAAAGGCTATGCCAGTTTTGACTATCAAGCCATTGGCGTGCGGGTCGGCAATTTGGTTAAAATGAGCATCCTCGTAAATGGCGATCCTGTCGACGCGCTCTCCATGCTCGTCCATCGCGACCGCGCCGAGAGCCGAGGCCGCCAAATGTGCGAACGCCTCAAAGATCTCATACCCCGTCACCTGTTCAAAATCCCCGTCCAAGCGGCCATTGGCGGCAAAGTCGTCGCCCGCGAAACAATCGCCGCCATGCGCAAAGACGTCACCGCAAAATGTTATGGCGGCGACGCCAGCCGAAAGCGTAAGCTTCTGGATAAACAGAAAAAAGGGAAGAAACGCATGCGCCAATTTGGCCGCGTCGAGATTCCTCAAGAAGCGTTTATTGCAGCGCTTAAAATGGACGATTGATAAAATCGATTGATTATCGATTTTATCAATCGCAAAGCGTGAGCGTAGCGAACTCATTGAGTAATTGTCCAAACCGTCCGTAAGGACGCATGCGCGAGCGTTTAGCGAGCGTGTAGGTTTGGACGCAGCCCAAACCTAATTATAAAACTAATATTTAGAAAGCCCGCCATGACCACATATGAAATCGGCCAAATTGTTCGCCTCAAATCCGGCGGCCCAAAAATGACAATCAAATCCGCCGACGGCGACGCATGGGCCTGCCAATGGTTTGACCGCAACGGCAAAATCCACAGCGATAGTTTTCCGGAAAGTATGCTGGATGTGTTTGTTCCACGTCCAAGGGACGTTGAGGAGTAGATTTAGCCTACTAACCTCCCCACCCGCTCATTCCTGCGAAGGCAGGAATCCAGTGTAAGGGAAAGCCGAGCTTAAACGCTCTGGACCCCAGCTTTCGCTGGGATGAGCGGGATATGTAAATTTCAGATGACCTTGATTTACTGTAATTTGGCTCTCTCCCATGCGGGAGAAGGCCGATAAACGTGAAACGGGTTTTGTTTGGCCGCCCCGTCCTTCGAGTCCCGGACCTGCGGTCCGCCTCAGGATGAGGCTAATTTGGGCTATTCGAATTTAAAATATAGCCCCGCATTCTCAATCAACCGCTCAATGCCGTGACGTCCCAGCGCAGCGGCGGGGGTGTAGACGCCGCCGGGTGTTGCGGCGCGGTCGACATTACGTGTTAACGTCAGGGCGCATTCGGTGATCATGCGGGATGTGCTGCCATAGCCGGGATCAAGGTCGCCGCCGACAACGGAGGTAACGCGGGTGCCGTCTGCGGCCTCGCCTGTAAAGATCGCCTCATAAAATCCATTTTCACGCTCGTTTTTGGACGGGCCTTCGCCGGGTTTGGGCGGGTTTTTCGCCATGGGGCTTCCGGCGCTCGCCATGCCTTCGGCGATAGCTTGACCTTTTTCGCCTGGACCCGTCAGTACCATTTCGTCATAGACAAAATCTTGGCCATACATATGGCCCAGCAGCGCATTAGAGCGGTGGATATTTTTAGTGTTGATCGACGCCATAATAAATGGCGCAGACCAGCTATTAATGTCTTCGTCAAAAACGGGCTTCATGCCGTGGGGCTGCTTTGGGCCTTCAAAATCGGGGGTCAAGCTGAACGGGTCTTTGAGCCAGTTTAAAATTTCTGGCTCGCGGCCCGCGCGCTTCATGGTCTCCATAAAGCTGGCCGCCGTCCCGCCAGAGAACGTGCCCTGCATTTTACGCACGCGGCCTTTGACGCGGGTGATTGGCCCGCCGTGATTGGCGCGGGCTTCGTCTTGGGCGGCGTAAACCCCGAAATCAAAGGGTACGGAATCAAAGCCGCAAGAATGGACAATCCGCGCGCCGGATTTTTTCGCCGCCTCGCCAAATTTACGCACCGTATCGCGCATCCATGCCGGCTCTCCGCACAAATCAACATAATCGGTTCCCGCGTCAACGCAGGCCTGAACCAGCGGTTCGCCATATAATTGATACGGCCCAACGGTCGTAATTACGGCGTCGGCGCGTTTGGCCATATCACGCAGGCTTTGCGGATCATCACTATTGGCGACAATGTGGGAGGCGGCCGTCGCGCCGACCTTAGCTGCGACAGATTTAAGCTTATCCGCGCTGCGTCCGGCCATGGCCCATTTCATATCGGGATATTGCGCCGCAATATATTCAGCGACAAGGCGCCCCGTAAATCCGGTTGCGCCATAGACGATAAGTTCAAATTCGCGGGCCATAAGTCTGTCCTGTGTTTGTGAAGATCTTATGCACTTTGTTGCATATGAAATTCAGCAGGGCAATTCTATTCCGGCAGGCGCGCCATATCCGGCGCGGTGAGGCTGGTGAGATATAAATATCCGTCCCCGCCCGCAATTGCGCCTGTGATTTGTGGATAGCCGCCCTTAGGGTCTTGGCGCGATTCCAGCACTTCGCCCGCGCTATTGATGCGGATGATGTGGCCGTAATTTTCGGCTTGGGGCCGCATCGATTCAGGGAGGCGCATCGCCATCGCGCGGGCTTTGGGCTTGGCTGAATTATCATCCAGCCATTTTGAACGCGGACTGATGATGCCGACCCAATATGTCCCATCGCCAGCGGGATTGATATTATCAGGAAAGCCGGGAAGGTTATCCAAGACCACATCGGCTTGCCCTTCGCGCGGGCCAGACACCCAAATACGCAGCACGCGGTAACGACCTGTTTCATTCATTAAAACAGACTCGCTGCCATCAGCATGTGGGGGTTCTATGGCGACGCCGTTTGAGAAGCTAAAGCCATCTGCAATGATGCGCGTGGTTTGCCCGTCCGGATTAAAAGCAAGCAATCGCCCCGTGCGGCCGTGCTCCATAATTTCCAGCAAGCTGGCCGCCATGGTACTGCCCGCCGCCTGCGCTCCGAATTTTACGGAGGCATCGGAGAAATAAATCTGTCCGTCCGCGCCAATATCTAAATCGTCAGCATAAGCAATGGGCGCTGCGTTAACGCTATCGGTCAGCGTCGTGACTGTCCCGTCCATGCCGACATGAAGCAGGCCTTTATAAGCGTCCGCCACATAAAGCCCGCCATCGGGCGCGGCTTCCATGCCCAGCGGCTTGCCGCCTGTTGCCGCGATTTTTGTGATAGCTGCGCTGTCAAAATCGACGCGCATAATCGCGCCCTTATAACTGGCCGCATAGATCGCGCCGTCAATGATCACCACATCTTCGGGGCCGGGATAATCGCCCAGTGAAACCGTCTCTAGCGTCGCCAGTTTTGAATTGGGTGCATAGGGCCCGACATATCCCGCCGCTTTCGGGGCGTCCCAAGAGACAGGCTCAATCGCTACGGGCCAAAAGCTAAGATAAGCAAAACCGAGCAGGCTCGCAATCACGATAAGGCCAAGCGCGCGTTTGATAAATTTAAACATAGTCTCTCCCCTTTGGCGCACTATCGGCGCGGGGAGTAGCGAGAGTCAAATGCTAGACGACCTCAAATCCCAATAACTTAATATGCGGGGACATATATTCGCGCTTCACGGGCTCAGTTTTGGCGAGGTCTGTCGAGAGATATTTTTTCGCGCAATCACAGAATATTGTAGCTATGGCGGCATCGGCTTCAATCTGGTCTTGAACCTTTAGCGCGCCCAGCAAGTTTGCGCCCGAGCTAATGCCGACGGAGAGGCCAAGCTCGCCGGAGAGCTTTTGCGCCATAATAATCGAGTCGCCATCACTCACTTGGATGACATTATTCAGCGCGCCAAGGTCAACAATATCAGGAATGAATTCATCGGATACGCCTTGGATGCGATGCTTGCCGACTTTGTATCCTGTCGTCAGCGTTGGAGATTCTGACGGCTCCAACGGATGAATTTGCGTTTGAGATCCGGCGGCTCTGAGCGCGGCTCCCACACCCATCACAGTGCCGCCGGTTCCCACGCCCGCGACAAAGCCATCGGCCGTGCGTCCCGCGCGGGCAAGCTGGGTGATAATTTCGTTGCCGGTACCCGTTTCATGGGCGGCTGGATTATCTGTGTTTGAAAATTGGCGCGGCAGGAAGACATCTTCGCGCGCGGCGAGGGCCTCGGCCATGGCGATGGCACCCAAAAAGCCGCCCTCGTCTTTGCTGACCAACCTTATATCTGCGCCATAACTTTTCATCAGGCTGATGCGCTCAACGCTCATCCAATCGGGCATATAAATGCGAACAGGATGGCCCATAGCCCGACCGAGCGCGCAAAAGGCAATGCCGGTATTGCCGCTGGTCGCCTCGGCAATCATGTCGCCGGGTTTAATTGCGCCGCTTTTATAGGCGGCTTTCAGGATGCCCAGCGCCATACGGTCTTTGATCGATCCGGACAGATTACTGCTCTCCAATTTGGCAAATATGTCCCGCTGCTGCCCGCGATATCGCATAGACACTTTAAGCATCGGGGTATTGCCAATCAGACCGGAGAGGCATGATAATTTGCGGCTTGTGTCTTGCGGCGTGATCTGCGCGCAGGGTGTTTGAGTGCGGTACATGATGTTCCCTTCGATGTGTGGTAAATTACTCCTCATGCAATCAAAAAACATCGCAACATCACTGCGTCATATGTTGATATGTCGAAAATTATTTCATATATATGCGTCATGACCGAAAATATTGACGCGACAGACAGACATATTCTTCAAAGCTTGCAGACAGACGCGACTCTGTCATTGGAATCGTTATCAGAAATTTGCGGCGTCTCGCTCAACACCTGTTGGCGACGGGTTCAGCGTCTGGAGAAAGAGGGCATTATAGAGCGCCGCGTGGCGCTGATTGATAATGAGAAAATCGGCCTGCCGTTGACGGTCTTTGTTAGCGTCCGCACCGATGATCACAGCGCGGCTTGGGCGGAAAAATTTGCTAGCGCGGTGCAGAATATGCCGGAGATTGTCGAATTTTACCGCCTCGCCGGGCAGGTCGATTACATCATGAAAATCATCGCGCGCAGCGTCGCCGATTATGATCGCATTTATCAAGGCCTGATTTCCAAGGTGAAATTATCTGACGTCTCTGCCAGCTTCGCGATGGAAAAAATGAAATTCACAACGGAATTACCGCTGGAGTAAATTTCACCGCCTTCGCTTTATCTGTCTTTTGGATTATCTCAGACACCCCGATGATCTGTAGGTGACAGGGCATGGTATTGTTGCGATATATTGATCAAATATGTGAAAGCTGAATATGCATTACCGTTCCCAACTCTTTGTTCCCGGCAACCGTCCTGATCGTTTTGAAAAAGCCTGCACGGCCGGAGCGGATTTGGTCTGTATTGATCTGGAAGATGCTGTTGGTTCGCCTGAGAAAGACGCGGCGCGGAAATCTGTTTTGGAGTTCTTGGAGGCGACAGATCATAAACATGTGAGCTTGCGGATTAACGGCTTAGATACCCCCTTTGCCAAGGATGACATTGCAGCGTTAAAAAGCAGCGGTCTGACGTTGCCATTCTTGATGATCCCGAAGGCGGCGACGAAAAGCGAAATTGCTGATTTAGACGATGATCTACCTGATGATCTGGGGCCATTTTTTACGATCATTGAAAGCGCGATTGGCCTATTGAACGCGGCGGATATTTTTTCTGTTGGGCGGGTGACGCTCGGCATGTATGGCGCAGTGGATTACGCAGGTGATGTGGGGTGTGATCTCGCATGGGACACGCATCTTTATGCGCGCAGTCACTGCGTTGCGGCGGCCACGGTCCACGATGTTCAGCTATTTGATACGCCCCATATTACTGTGCGCGATTTAGATGATTGCGAGGCCACAACACGTCAGGCCAAAGCCCTGGGTATTTACGGCCGTAGCGCTATTCATCCTGCTCAAATCGCCCGCATTCACGCTGCGCTAGCTCCATCAGCGGATGAAGTGACACAAGCGCGGCGGGTGATTGAAGCCTATCAATCTGCCGGCGGAAATGTGGCCTTACTGGATGGCAAATTTATCGAAGCCCCCGTGGTCAAATCCGCGCAAAGGGTTCTGGCCTATGCCAATTATGATATTTAAATGCGCCTTAAGTCCGCAAAAATTCATGAATATTAAGGCTCTAAAACTCCGGCCTGCGCTTTTCCATAAAGGCGGAATAGCCTTCTTTGAAATCATCGGATGAAAATCCTGCGAGGAAATCAGCGGCGCATTTATCGTTATCGCCGCGCTGCCCTGCGCTATATGCGGCAAACATTTGCTTGGTAATTTTAAGCGATTGCGCAGAAAGAGCGGTGAGGCTTTCGGCGTAATCCATGACATTGGCCTCAAGATTATCGACCTTGCAGAGGTGATTAATCAAACCCATTTTACGGGCTTGTTTCGCTTTGATGAGGCGGGCGGAAAGAAGAATGTCTTTGGCATGGGACATGCCTACGGTTTCAATTAAGCGCTGCACATCATCATAGGGATAAACCAGTCCGAGTTTAGCGGGCGTAATCGCAAATTTTGCGGTGTTATCCGCAAAGCGAATATCACAACACAGAGCAAGACCGCATCCGCCGCCCACACAGGCTCCGCGAATTAACGCCAGAGTCGGAACGGGGCAGGCCGCAAGTGCGTTCATGGCGGCCTTAATATCTGCGCTGATTTTCGCTGTGCTTTCCTGGGTCGCGTAAAGCGTTCCAAATTCAGAAATATCTGCACCTGCCGCGAAATGATCTCCGTCCCCGCGCACGATCAGGCACTTAATGCCTGTCGCGATTGCGGCGTCGATGGCGGCCGGCAGGGCCGCCCACATGGACGCATTGAGCGCATTACGGCGCTGGGGCTGTGATAAGGTCAGACGTCCAATTGATGGGGCGGGCTGATCAAAAATCAGATTTTCACGCATAAATTAGGTGTCTTTCACGCCGTAAATATCATCAACCTTGTCACTATAGGCGGTGATGACCTTGGCGCGTTTGACTTTCATTGTCGGGGTTAGAAACCCGTCTTCAATAGAGAGTGGTTTGGGCAGGATGCGAAATTCACGAATCGTTTCGACGCGCGCAAATTTTTCATTCATTTCCTCAATGGCTTCGCGCAGCGAGTCGCGCAAGCGGGCGCTGCTGGCGAGGGCTGCGTAATCGCCCTCACTATCCAGCGCGCGTTTGCAGGCTTCGACATCCAGCGTGATGAGCGCAGAAATAAAGTTAAATCCATCCCCCACAGCCACGGCATGCTCCACATAGGGAATACTCATCATAGCGGTTTCAAGGTTAGATGGCGCAATGTTTTTGCCGCCTGATGTGATGATCAAATCCTTCTTACGCCCCGTGACGAATAGGTAACCCTCATCATCAATATGGCCTAAATCCCCCGTATAGAACCAACCGTCTTTGATGACTTTTGCGGTCGCGTCAGGGTCCTTGCGATAGCCGCTAAAGATCGTATTGCCGCGCAGCATGATCTCGCCGTCATCGGCGATTTGAATATCGGTATTGGGCACTGCCGGGCCGACGCTGCCCATCTTAACGCGGTGATTAGGCAGATCGCAACTTGCGCCGCCGCCCGTTTCGGACAAGCCGTAAATATTACCGATTTGCAGCCCGATGCCATTAAAAAATATCGGCGTGTCTTTGGCAATTGCCGCCGCGCCGGACAAACAAATCCGCGTGCGGTCAAGGCCAAGAGCGGCTTTGATTTTGCCATAGGCTAGCTTGTCATAAAGCGCATATTTAATCTTCAACCCCATGCCGGGTTTCGTGCCATTGCGTTGATGCTCATACCACTGCTTACCCACCGCCATGGCCTTATTCAGGCTTTGCTGTTTCTTGGCATCGGCGCTCGCAAATTTAAGACTAAGACCGGCTTGGATTTTTTCCCAAACGCGCGGCACGCCGAACATAATATGGGGGCGCGTTTGCGCGATGTCTTCGACTAATTTATCCATCCCGCGCGAGAAATAAATCACTTGTCGTCCGCCAGCGGGGCCATAAATGGACAGCGCTTTTTCGGCGATATGAGAAAGGGGTAAATAAGACAGCAAAACTTCACCGTCTTTGACGCCCATAAAGGCATTGGCATTGCCGGAAATGCCGTGAATGCAATCATGTGAGAGCGCAACAGCCTTGGGCGGGCCAGTTGTGCCGGAGGTGTAAATCAGGCCGCCAATATCATCCGGCTTAATCGCGGCAATGCGCGCATCAAGGGCGGTCTCTTCAACCTCATCGGCGCGCATTAAAAATTCTTCCCAGCGCATAGCTTTGGGGTGATCAGCGGCCGCGCCGCGCATCATAACAATATGCGATAAGTGAGGACATTCATCCGTAATTTTGGCGACGGAATTTAAATAATTTTCATTTTGCGCAATGAGGATCGGCGCTTCGGAATGGTTGAGGATATAGGCGATTTCTTCGGGGGAGCAGGTTTGATAAATTCCCGCGCTCATGCCGCCCGCCATCATCGCCGCCAGATCCATGGTCACCCATTCAGGCGTATTGTCTCCAATAACGCAAACGACCTGCCCACTTTGGAATCCAGTGGAAAGCAAGGCGCGGGCCGCAACGCGGATGTCTTCGTAATGGGCGCGCCATGTGACGGGCTGCCAATCCTGGCCATTATGATCATAATAACATGGCTTATCGCCGCGCGTATCGTGCTGGTTTTTGAGCAAATCCAGAACTGTGATCCCCGGAAGTTTTGGCGTCTTTGGCCCGCTGGTCATCGTCAGTGTCATATCATCCCTTTATGTTTTCCTTCTTTTAGAGATTTGAGTCGCGCTTGCATAGCAGGCAATCTCGCGCCATAGCTCAAAGAAAATAGAATGAGTCTCGGGGGATTATAATGGGCATATTTGCGTTACTTGGAATTTTGGCGCTTGGCATTGGCGCGCTCCTGTTCCTGATCTTATATGTGCGGCTTCCCGCCTTCCTCGCGCTCTTGCTTATGGCGCTGGTCATTGGGCTAGCGGCAGGCATGTCCCCGATGGACGCAATTGGCGCGATGGAAAAAGGCATGGGCGGCACGCTTGGCTTTGTCGCCACCGTTGTGGGCCTTGGGGCAATGTTTGGCGCGCTCCTCGAAGCATCGGGCGGAATCCGCGCGGTTTCCGATAGCCTTCTGAGAGTATTTGGCGATCGCCGCGCGAGCTGGGCTTTGGGATTGGTTGGGTTTCTCGTCGCTATTCCGGTCTTCTTTGATGTGGCTTTTATAATGCTTGTTCCGCTCATCCATAAATTATCAAAACAATCGGGCCGCGCGCTCCTTGTTTATGCCTTGCCGCTTCTTGCCGGCCTTGCCGTCACGCATGCCTTTATTCCTCCAACTCCGGGGCCGATTGCCGTCGCGCAAGTTTTGGGCGCTGATTTGGGCTGGGTGATATTATTTGGCGCTCTGGCCGGATTGCCCGCAATGATATTGGCAGGCCCTGTTTTTGCGCGGTTCTTCGAAGGCGGTCCTGTCAGTACGGAGCCGGAAGCCGAAGAACTTGTGACCCACGGCGTGAGTTTCTGGCACGCCATCTTTGCGATTTTATTGCCGCTATTTTTAATTGTCGGATCAACAGCGTCCAAGGCTCTGGCTATGGAGGGCGGCGCAGCCAATATATTGCAAG
>CALKXN010000277.1 GCA_938003555.1 uncultured Robiginitomaculum sp.
AAAACAGAATGGCACCGCATTTCGATCTTCCAAGAAGGTCTGGTCGGCGTTGTTGAGCGCTATGTTAAAAAAGGCTCCAAGCTTTACATCGAAGGCAAGCTTCAAACCCGTAAATGGACTGACCGTGACGGGAACGACAAATATACAACTGAAGTCGTTTTACAGGGTTATGGCGGCAATCTAACGATGCTTGATGGCCGCGACAGCAGCGGTGGCGGCGGGCGATCTTCCGGCGGTGGCGGCGGCGGTTACAGCGATAATCGCGGTGACTATGGCGGCGGCAGCGGCGGAAGTTCTTCGGGTTCTAATCAAGGCGGCGGTTCTCGCAGCGCGTCCTCTATGGACGGCCCAAAGCAAGACTTTGAGCTGGATGACGAGATTCCGTTCTAGGTCGCCCGCGTGACAATTTCATTTATTGGCCGGGTGCTGAGCAAGATGAGCTCTGACAATCCGCAGCACGAGACCGTTTATCAAGAGATCATGCTGGAGGCGAAAGCCTATGACGATGCTTCGGCGCGTCAGGCCATGACCTCAATGGTCAAAGCGCAAGAGGGCGAGCGCAAAAACGCCCATGGCGATACACTTACCTTGTCATTTGTGCGCGTGATTGACGTTAAACCTGTGCTTGATGATATCTTCACTGATGGGGTGAGGGGGCTTTATAGTCGTCACTTTACGGAGGCTACGGCGTCTGATGTGTTTGACTGCGACGAATAACCTTACGGATTTGCAACTATAAATCACAGACGCGCCCTTTTCTTGCCCCATTGCTATGTGTTATGGAATAACACGCTAAGGATAAGATTTTGGTCAGTTTGATTGAAGAGCAGGGACAAAAAGCGCAGCGCGAGACGCGCGGCGAGACGTCATTCTTTACGCGGCTTAAGTCTTCGAAACTCCTCACAACACTGTTCCGCGATCCCCGTCATTTTCAAATCACGGCGCTGTCGACGCTCGTGATGATGGGCACATTTTACTATGCTTTTGGACTGCAGCTCTGGCACGTTCTGGCCTGCGTCGGCAGTACAGTCGGGACGCAATTTGTTGGTGATAAAATCACGGGCCGCAAATTTGACGCTCGCAGCCCGATGATTAGCGCCCTGTCGCTGACCTTGCTACTTCGAACCGGGTCAATCTGGCTGTCACTGGCCGCCGGGATAATCGCCATTGGCAGTAAATATGCCGTGCGTTGGCGCGGCAAACATATCTTCAACCCGGCCAATGTGGCCTTGGTTATATTAGCGCTTCTGTTTGATTCCGCGTGGGTCTCTCCGGGGCAATGGGGCGCTGCGCCGTGGCTCGCGATTGCGCTGTTTGGCCTTGGCGGTATTGTCACCAAAAAGGCAAGTCGCTGGGATGTCAGCCTCGCTTTCCTCGCCAGTTACGCCGCGCTAATATTTGGCCGCGCGGTCTGGCTGGGTGATCCTTTTGCGATCCCCGTGCATCAAATGCAAAGCGGCGCGCTTTTGATCTTTGCGTTCTTTATGATTTCCGACCCCAAGACGACGCCCAATGCGCGCGTTGGCCGCATTCTTTATGCGGCGCTTGTCGCAACGATTGGATTTACCATCCAATTTGCGTTTTATAAATCAGCCGGCGTCATTATCGCGCTGGTTCTGACTGCGCCGCTTGTCCCGTTTTTTGACTACTTTTTCCCTGCCAGCCGTTATTACTGGCCTAACCAGACGCCACCGCGCGTCACGCCTGATCTCAAACCAAAAGGAGTGTCTCATGATACTGTCCAAGCTTAAACTCGCCCTCGCCGGAGGCGTGGCCCTGTCCATGCTCGCCGTTGCCGCGCCGGCCTCTGCATTTTGCGGATTTTATGTCGCCAAAGCTGATACGGATTTGTTTAATGAAAGCTCCAAAGTCGCCATCGTGCGCGATGGGGATCGCACCGTCATCACGATGGCCAATGATTATGAAGGCGATCCGACAGAATTCGCCATGGTCATTCCTGTTCCGACAGTCATTACGAAGAACCAAGTTCATGTCTCTGATGTAAGTTTGCTGGATCATCTGGACGCCTACACCGCGCCGCGCCTCGTAGAGTATCACGACAGCAATCCTTGCGCGCCTGAGATAATGGAAGATGAAATTATGGTGACGGCGCGCCGTCAGGCTCCAGTTCTCGCCATGTCAAAAAATATGGAGAGCGCTGCCGATCTCGGCGTGACCATCGAAGAAACATTTACCGTCGGCGAATATGACATCCTCGTCCTGTCTGCACGGGAGTCTTCTGGTCTCCAGACATGGCTAACAACCAATGGCTATAAAATTCCAAATGGCGCAGATCGCGTTCTGGATAGCTACATTAAACAAGACATGAAATTCTTTGTCGCCAAAGTGAATCTGGATGAAAAAGCCAAAGCAGGCGGCGAAATGCTGCGCCCGATCGCGGTGGCCTTTGAGTCGCCTAAATTTATGCTGCCCATTCGTTTGGGCACTGTGAACTCCAAAGGCTCGCAAGATTTATTTGTTTACGCGCTGACTCGGAATGGACGTGTTGAGACAACAAATTACCGCACAACGAAAATTCCAACAGATGTAAACTTACCGGAATTTGTCGAAGGCGATTTTGCTAATGTTTATCCGGCCATGTTCTCCAAAGCGATTGACCGCGAGGGCGGCTCTGGCGTTGTGATGGAATATGCCTGGGATATGAATTGGTGTGACCCGTGCGCGGCTGATCCGCTCTCTGTCGCGCAGCTTAAAGAGCTGGGCGCATTCTGGGTTGGCGGAAGCGGTGATGATATGCAACGCGGCCGAGGCGGCAAGGGCATGGCCCGCGACGTCTATGTGACGCGCCTGCATGTGCGTTATGACGCCGAAAGCTTCCCTGAGGATTTAAAATTCCAAGCCACAGGTAACCGCGAAAACTTCCAAGCGCGTTATGTGATGCAAAAGGCCTTTGATGGCTCCATGGAGTGCAAAGCGGCCAATCGCTACAAGAAAGAAGTCAATAAGCGTCAGGACAAAGAAATCGCAACGCTGGCTAACCTAACGGGTTGGGATAAGTCTGACATTCGTGAGAAAATTAAAGTGTCCGGCGTCGGCATGAAGTTCGACGTCGATGGCCCATCAGGCGATAATTGGTGGAGCGAAATGTGGGGTGATAAAGACGAATAATCGTCGCCATAACAGCATTAAAAAGCCGCGCTGGATCAGCGCGGCTTTTGTTGTTTCTGGGCCAAGGCTTATTTCCCGATAACCGCGCAGGCAATACGCGGCCCTGCTGCGCCGCTGGGCTGTGACGCGTAATCATCGGCTTTGGCATGGATGATGATGGCTGAACCGTTTGCATCTTTGAGCGTTGGCAGATCACTCCCGCCTAAGGATACGCTCATATTCATGCCCTTGAATGTGCCTGTTCCGTCCGCGCCGACTTCGATATTTTTCATATCGCCCGCATGCGGGCCGTCCTCGACGTTGAACCCGTGTGCCTTCATCGCCGGATTAAAATGCCCGCCCGCGCTTTTGAAGTCTGGGCCTTCACATTTTCCTGTTTCGTGGAAATGAAAGGCATGTGAGCCTGCGCTCATATTTTTGACCGAGATACGGTAGCCAACACCCGCCATCTCTGCGCTTTCCCACAGAACCACATTTCCGGTTTCTGCGCCATCAGGCGTCTTAAGCTGCTCAACCATGACATCGATTTCTGTGCCTTTGATCTCAAATGTTTCGCCATTATTGTTAATCAGCGTCATGCCATTTTCTGTTTTGATGCTGAAGGCGTCAGTTTCGTTTGAGCAGGCTGAAACCGCGAGCGTTGCCACCGCTATGCAGGAGATAAAACCGCGTAAATTTTTCATTATGTCGTCCTCATTGGATTTAAAATTTAGAGTTAAGTTTAGAGCGCAAGTGGCTGCGTTTCTAGGCTAAACTTAATATTCGAAATCACCGCCTCAAATTTGCGCAGGCAGACGCAAACTGCTAGTTATATTAGATAATTAACACTGTCCGATTCGGACGGTGCGTAACGACTTTGGGGTATTGATTTTGAGCGACGAAACAGACATTCCAGACGGCGAAACGCCTCCTGTCGAGCCGCCGAAAAAGCCTTCTGAGCCGCTTCCGCCTGCGGGCGATGTATCGCCGGTCTTCATCGAAGATGAAATGGCGCGCTCTTACCTAGATTACGCAATGAGCGTGATCGTCTCTCGCGCTATTCCGGATGTGCGCGACGGCCTTAAACCTGTGCATCGCCGCATCATTTACGCGATGCATGAAAATGGGTTTACGCGTGACAAGCCCTATATGAAATCTGCCCGCGTCGTTGGTGACGTGATGGGTAAATATCATCCTCATGGCGATAGCGCGATTTATGATGCTCTTGTGCGTATGGCTCAAGATTTCTCCATGCGTTTGCCGCTTTTGGATGGTCAGGGCAATTTCGGTTCTGTTGACGGGGACAACCCGGCGGCGATGCGTTACACCGAGGTGCGCATGGACCGCGCGGCGGGCGCGCTCTTGCAGGACATTGATAAAAACACTGTCAATTTCCAAGATAATTATGATGGCAAAGAGCAGGAACCTGTTGTTCTTCCTGCTAAATTTCCGAACCTTTTAGTCAATGGCGCGAGCGGTATTGCCGTGGGTATGGCCACCAATATCCCGCCGCATAATCTGGGCGAAGTTCTCGACGGGGCGCTGGCGCTATTGGATAATGGCGCGCTGACCGACGACGAAATGCTGGAGCTTGTGCCCGGGCCGGACTTTGCGACAGGCGGACTTATCATGGGCCGCGCGGGGTCCAAAGCGAGCGTTCTGACCGGACGCGGCTCGATCATTATGCGGGCCAAAACCGAAATTGAAGAAATTCGCAAAGACCGCTTTGCCATTATCGTGACGGAAATTCCGTATCAGGTGAACAAAGCCAATATGATCAAAAAGATCAGTGAATTGGTGCGTGAGAAACGCGTTGAGGGTATCTCGCATATTCAAGACGAGTCGGATCGCGTGGGCATGCGCGTTGTGATTGAACTTAAACGTGACGCCGTCCCGGATGTGGTGCTCAATCAACTCTTCCGCTTTAGCCAGCTGCAACAGAACTTTAGCTCCAATATGCTTGCGCTCAATGGCGGACGTCCAGAGCAGATGAATGTGAAGCAAATGCTTCAGGCTTTCCTCGCCTTCCGCGAAGATGTCATTGCGCGTAGCTCTAAATTCGACTTAGCCAAAGCGCGTGACCGCGCCCATATTTTGGTCGGTCTTGCCACGGCTGTTGCCAATATAGATGAGATTATCCGCATTATCCGCAGTTCTGCAAATCCCAAAGATGCGCGCGAAAACCTCTTGGCCCGGACATGGGACGCGCAAGATATGGGGCCGCTGATTAAACTCATCGCGGATCCGCGATCTAAATTGCTTGATGATGGCACAATTCAGCTAACGGAAGAGCAGGCCAAA
>CALKXN010000278.1 GCA_938003555.1 uncultured Robiginitomaculum sp.
GATTTATCACTGGCCTATTCGCCCGGTGTGGCTGTGCCTGTTGAGGCTATCGCGGCGAACCCGGATAGCGTTTATGATTACACATCCAAAGGTAATATGGTCGCCGTTATATCAAATGGTACAGCGATTTTGGGCCTAGGCAATCTTGGCGCAATGGCGTCAAAGCCGGTTATGGAGGGTAAATCCGTTCTCTTTAAACGCTTCGCTGATATTGATAGTTTCGATATCGAAGTCGAAGAAGAAGATGCTGAAAAATTCATTCAGTGCGTTCAGCGCTTTGGCAATACATTTGGCGGCATCAATCTTGAAGATATCGGAAGCCCCGAATGCTTTATCATCGAGCAGGAACTTCGTGACAAGCTCGACATTCCTGTTTTTCATGATGATCAACATGGTACAGCGATTATCGCGACAGCAGGTTTGATCAATGCTTGCCACCTGACGGGCCGTAAATTTGAAGACATGAAAGTCGTTCTTTCCGGAGCCGGAGCGGCGGGCCTTTCTGTCCTTGGCCTCATTAAACGCCTTGGCGTTAAGGACGAAAACGCGATTGTCCTCGATAGCCGCGGCGTCGTTTATAAAGGCCGCAAAGAATATATGGACCAATGGAAAGCCCCGCATGCCATTGATACGAAATTGCGTACGCTCGAAGAAGCAATGGTCGGCGCGGATGTGTTCTTGGGGCTGTCCGTCGCGGGTATCGTCAATAAAGACATGATCAAGTCTATGGCCAAAAACCCGATTGTTTTTGCCATGGCAAACCCTGATCCAGAGATCAGCCCTGAGCTGATCAAAGAAGCCCGCAGCGACGCAATCATTGCCACGGGCCGCAGCGATTATCCTAATCAAGTCAATAATGTACTCGGGTTTCCTTACATATTTCGCGGCGCGCTTGATGTGCGCGCGCGCAATGTAAATGAGGAAATGAAACTGGCCTGCGCGCAGGCTTTGGCTGATCTGGCGCGCCAAGATGTCCCCGAAGAAGTGGCCGCAGCTTATCATGGCAAGCGCCCGCAATATGGCCCAGAATATATCATTCCCGCGCCATTTGATCCCCGCCTCATCAGCGAGATCCCGCCCTATGTGGCCCAAGCGGCCATGGATACAGGCGTAGCGCGCAAACCGATTGAGGACATGCAGGCCTATAAAAACTCTCTTGTGCGTCGTCAGGACCCGACCGCGTCGCTTCTACAGGGCATTCAATCCTCCGTGATTGATAACCCCAAGACAATCGTATTTGCAGAGGGGGAAGAGCCCGCCGTTATCCGCGCAGCGCATGCGTTCCAGCAGCGCGGTTTAGGCAAAGCGATCCTGATTGGCCGCGAACAGCCTATTCTTGATAATATGAAGTTACTGGGTATGGAGAATGACGGCACGCTTGAAATTCTCAATGCGCGCCTGTTTGACCGCAACGCTGAGTTTACGGAAACACTTTTCACCAAGCTGCAACGCTGGGGCTATTTGCGCCGTGACGCGCAGCGCCTCGTTAATAATGACCGTAACGTCTTCTCCGCGCTTATGCTTCATAATGGTCTTGCCGATGGTATGGTGACCGGTGTGACGCGGAGTTTTGATATTGCCTTGCGGGATGTCCGTCTTGTGCTGGCCCATGACGCCAATGAACGCACAATGGGCGTCTCCGTCATTATCAATCGCGGCAAAACGCTATTTATTGCCGACACGAATATTACCGAGCTTCCGACAGCTGCCGATTTGGCGGATATTGCGACGACAACCGCAAAATTTGCACGCCGTTTCGGGTTTGAGCCCAAAGTCGCATTCCTCTCTTATTCTACATTCGGTAACCCGGTTGGTGAGCGTATGGAGAAGGTTCGCGAGGCCGTGAAGATTCTCGACAACCGCGACACCGACTTTGTATATGAGGGTGACATCGCTGCGGATGTGGCGCTTGATCCCATGCATGGGCTAAAATATCCGTTTTCCCGTCTTAACGGCGCGGCAAATGTTCTGGTTATGCCAGCTATTCATTCAGCCTCTATCTCGACGAAGCTGATGAACGCAGTGGGCGGAGCCACCGTATTGGGCCCGTTCTTGACCGGCCTTGAAAAGCCCGTACAGATTTGTCCGCTTGGGGCGACAGCATCCGAGATTATACGCATGGCGACATTGGCGGCATTTGATCCAGGTAGAGAGCAGGACTAAAAGGGCCTTCTTGGCGGGTAATCCGAAAACGAATGTCCTTGAAGGATCTATAGTCGGGCATGTTTTGCGTATGCTCGGCCCGTTTGCGATTGCCGTGATTGCGCTTATTTCAACGGGTATTGTCGATACAATTTACTTGGGCCGGCTTACCGATGAAGCACGTCCTGATTTGGCGATAATGGCATTGGCCGCGTTAGGCTTTGCTTTTCCGCTGACCTTTATCGGGAATAGCGCCAATATTGGACTGGGAGCGGGAACCATGTCTGCCGTGTCGCGCGCGCTAGGACAGGGTGATGTTGAGCGCTCACGGCGTCACGGCGCTGCAGCCATACTTCTCGCGCTTACGGTGATGAGCGTCCTCGTCGCAGCTATGATGATTGCAGCGCCCTATGTGCTGCCCTTGGCGGGGGCAAGTGAAGACGTCAAAGTCATGGCACTAAGCTATTTGGCGATCTCTTTTCCGGGGCTAATCATTGTCTCTATCGCGTCAATGAGTAACAATATTCTACGCGCAAGCGGTGAGGCGGCCTTGCCCAGTATGATTATGATTATGGGCGCGGTCATAAATATAATCTTGGATCCCTTTCTCATTTTTGGCTGGGGCCCTTTTCCGCGATTAGAAGTGCAGGGCGCCGCGCTGGCGACGCTTATCGGCAATATTATTGGCGCAGGGTTTGGCTTCTTCTTGGTGATGTTTCATCGCAAAGCGATTTCTTTTGCGCAAATGAGCTGGCAGTCCACAAAACGGGCATGGTCAATCATTGGCGCTGTCGGAATACCCGCTGCGGGGACAAATATTATTGTGCCTGTCGCGACATTTGCAGCCGTGGCCATTATCGGTATTACCTTGACGGAAGCTGACGTCGCAGCCTTCACAGTTGCCAGTCGCGCCGAACTTATCTCGGTCGGCCTTCTTTATGCCCTTTCGGCCTGTATTGGCGCGATTACAGGACGAAATGGCGGGGCGGGTAATACGGATCGCGTACGTGAGGCATTTCGCGTATGTTATTGGATTTGCATCATTTGGAGCACATTGCTTGCCGCAATCATGGCGATTTTTGCCGTGCAAATTGCAGGGTTTTTCACCAAAGACATATTACTAATTGAAAAGATTGTTCCATATTTTTATATCGTCCCCTTGACGATTTTTGCATATGGCTTTGTCTTCGTAAGTGCGGCCGGGCTTAACGCATTGGGGCGTCCAAT
>CALKXN010000279.1 GCA_938003555.1 uncultured Robiginitomaculum sp.
CGAGCCGTTCAGTACCTCGACTGGCTGCTCCGGCCGCTTCAGCACGACGCTGCTGTGCTGCGCCGCCTGCCCAGGCGGGGCATGTCTAAGGTATAGTTTCGCCGCTATGCTAAGGGCAGGGATTTTGAGAAACGAAACACATTAACGCGTACCCAAACAGGTAGCCCCTGTTTCTTCTAAGTCCCGCACAGACGCCCATTTTTAAATTTAAAGAGAAACGGACATGTACTCACAACCGATATAAAAGCGCATTATGGCATAATATGACATTGTCTTGACGGTGCATCACTGACCGCTAGATTAATATTTCAATTGGGGGGATATATGCGCGTAATTTTTGTAGGACTGGCCACAGCCATTTTTGGCGTGACGCTTGGCGGATGCGATATGCTCGCCCCCCGCCGGATGTTTCAACACTGTCGATGGGTGAGCTACAGGCCGCAATCGCCAAAGGCGGGGACCGCAGCGCAGAAAAACTGCGCTTGTCCTCTATGTATGCAAGCTATGGCACGGATGTCCAAAAAGGTGAGGCCTATGACATGCTCGCGCCCATGGCGGATGGAGGCAATCGTGACGCGGCGGTGGGACTGTGCGCCTTACTTGATCAGGAAAAATTTACCGCGCGCGCATCGTCTTTTTGCCGCATGGAAGCGGATCGCGGCGTGATCCGCGCGCAAATTCCGATGTGCGTTCATATCGGGCAGTCGAAATCGCCTGGGAATAATCCCTATTGCCGCGCACCGGCAATGCAAGGCAAAACGGTTACCTATCTCTATGAAGCTTATAATTTGGCCATGGCCCGCAAATGGGACGACGCGCGAAGCTGGCTGGAGAAAGCCATAATGGAAGGCCCGCCCGCGCATCGCGATGATGCCATAGACATCATGGTCAATGTCGTCATGGATAAGGCTGGGGACAATCCATATTATACGGCGAAGGCCGCGCCGAACCGAAAACGAGTTGCCTTTGAAGTTATTCAGGCGGAAGGGCCAAGCGCGATTCCGAAACTGAGCCGCGCCGCGCAATGCTATGTGCGCTGGACTGTGACGCCGACCGGTCTGGCTTCCCAAGTGAAAATTGAATGCAACAACCCTGCTTTGGACCGGCCCGTGCGTCAGGCCGTTCATGGTTGGCGATTCAAGCCCAGCACAAAGGGCGGTATCCCGATATTTGATTCTGTGCGGGCTTCGACCACTTTGCGTTTTAACGCGGTGCGCGGATAGATGTTTCGTAAAGCCATTGGGGCTCTTGGCGCTGCTGCGCTTATAATAGGCATCAGCGGCTGCGATGCTTTTGCGCCCAAAATTGATGTGTCAAAAATGACAACAGCAGATTTAGAAGCGCAGCTTGCCAAGGGAAATAATGACGCGGCCATAAAGTTACGGCTCTCTGAAATTTATTTGCTCTACGGAACAGATTTGCAAAAGGCGAAGGCCTTTGAGTATTTAATGCCCATGGCCGAAGCGGGCGTTCCCGGCGCGGCGGAGCGGATGTGTCCCTTTGTGCCTCTTGATGAATATAGTGACGCGGCGTTACCCTATTGCATTGCAGCCGCGCAGGCAGGGTCTGTGCGCGCGCAAGCCAATGTCTGTGTTGGAATAGGACTGTCGACCGAAGATAAATTAAATGGATTTTGCGAATCTCCCGCCAAAGCAGGGCGGGCTGATACTTATGTATTTTATGGATCAAACTTAGCTGCTGAGGGCCGCTATGATGAGGCTGTGGAATGGATTGATAGGTCAATTTACGAAGGGCCGCTTGATCATCGTGACTTGGCGGTCAGTCTTATGGTTTTTGCTGTTCAAGATAATGTTGAGGATAATCCCTATCACTACGCTTATACGGCGCCGGACGGAATGGGCTATGTTGATCGGTTCGAGGAGGTTGCGATGCCGTCTCCGCCCGCGCCATCTGCGGTTAAGCGCTCAGAGCAGTGCTATGTTAAATTTACGGTCACGCCGACGGGGCTCGCCTATCGGACTGAGATTGAGTGTAGTCACAAATCTCTAGATAAACCTATGGCCGAAGCGGTTCATAAATGGCGGTTCAAACCCACAACATGGGCCAGTTCCACATCATTTGGTAAACCTGAATATATTCCAATCTTTGACAAAGACGGCGCAAGCCGCGTTGTGCAATTTGATCCGAAATAAGCCAAGACTTGCGCGCCGGCCGCTATGGGATGGTGCGCGCGGCATCCTCAGACGAGCTGAGAGCGGTTTTACTGGCCCGGCGGATTAATTTCGCGGTCTTTGGCTGTGGTGAAAATAAAGTAAGCCAGTAGCGCAATAAGAACTAACGCACTGGCCAGAATAAAGGGCGCGCCGGGGAAGAACGTTTTCGCATCTTCTTGCGCAAAGACATTAAACGTTCTCGTCATCAAAAGAGGTCCAATCATCAAAGATAGTCCCTGCGCAGCGCCAATTGCGCCTTGTAATTCACCTTGCTCTTTTTCGCTGACGCGGCTGCTCATCATGTTCGTGAGAGACGGTCCGTATAATCCGGCAAAGGCCGCAAAAGGCCCAGCGGCGTAAATGATCCAACCGGCATTTGCCATACCGATCATAAAGTAACCAATTGCGCCGCTAACTATTCCGATAACGGCGGCCCAATATTGCCCGATTTTTGGAATGATAACGCGAATTAATCCGCCTTGAACCGCTGCGCTGGCCAGGCCGAATGCAGCAAGGGAGAGGCCAACATCTTTGGCCGTCCATTTTAGCGACGCCATCGTGGAGAATGTGTAAGCGCTAGGGTAAGCGGTGTGGGCAATGGCGAGAATGAAGAACACAAATAACAGGCCTTTTACGCCTGTGACGCGGCTCAGGGATATAAGTGCGCCGAGCGGGTTGGCGCGTAGAATACTGAATTTGCGGCGGTTTTCTTTTTTGTGCGTCTCGGGCAAAAAGAGGATGCCGTAAATTGTATTGGCCAAAGATAAAACGCCGGCTGCGAAGAAAGGCAAGCGGGGGCCTGCAATTTCGCCAAGCGGGCCATCAGGATCGCCGAGAATCCCGCCGAGGGCAGGGCCTAAGATGAATCCTATGCCAAAGGCTGCGCCAACAAGTCCGAAATTTTGAGCGCGTTTATCCGGCGCAGTGACATCGGCAATATAAGCGTTGGCTGTCGAAAAGGTTGCGCCAAAACCGCCTGCAATAATGCGGCCCAGATAAAGGAAGAATATTGTAGGCGCAAAGGCCATCATGAAATAATCAGCGGCTAATCCGGCTAAGGATAAGATCATAATTGGCCTGCGGCCATAAGCATCTGATAATGCCCCGATGATGGGCATGCAGATAAATTGCATGACAGCAAATACAAAGGTCAACATGCCGCCATGTAAGGCCGCGTCGGCTAAAGGCTGGCCCGTAAGCTCTACGATCAAATCCGGCAGAACCGGGATAATGATCCCAAAACCAATGGCGTTGATTAAGACTGTGATCAACACAAAGGCGAGGGCGTTTTTTCCGGCGGTTTTTGGTTCCGCCATATTAGGTGTTTTCTAGATGCGCAAAATCAGCCGCGAGGCGCTCATAGATTTCGCGCTTAAACGGAACGATTTTCTCGCGCGCTTCAGACAGGCTTGCCCAGCGCCACTGCGTAAATTCGACAGGATGATGACGTTGGAGATTCATATCCTCATCGTCGCCGTGATAGCGAAAGGCAAACCAGCGTTGACGCTGGCCGAGCCATAATTTCTTTTTCCGGCGATGACCGTTGGGGATGTCGTAATACAGCCAGTCTGAAATCTCGCCTAAAGGCGAGAGATGATTGACGTGAATACCTGTCTCTTCGCGCATTTCGCGGATGGCCGCATAGAGCGGCGTTTCGCCTGCATCAATCCCGCCTTGCGGGAATTGCCAGCAATAGGGCTCCGGCGTTTGCGCGCGGCGCCCCAGCCAGACGCGCCCCTCTTGATTAAAGAGACAGATGCCGACGCAGGGGCGGTAATCATCATCAGAGCGGGGGGGAGTGCTCATGGTTTGTTTTTGATTTTGTAACTGACAGGCACAATGATTGTGCCGCGCTCTTCGAGGCCGCCGGCCCAAAATAAGATGCCGTCAATCGTTCCGGGAAGCGCGCCGCCAACGCCCATCGGAATGTCTCCGCCGGGATTTGTGCTGGCTTCAAGCGCGAGTAATGTGTCGCCCACGGCAGAGGCGCTTTCACTAAGGTCAATATAGGCCCGGCCTTGGGTCCACGGCACGCCGCTGGTCAGCGCGCTTATCCGGCCATTTTGATCGCTCTCGGAATAGACAAAGCCTAGTCCTGACTCGCGTAATTTCGCGAAGACCGGCGCCGCTTTAACAGGGCTGTCGAGGAAGCGGTCACCATAGAAATCAGTAACCGCAAAATATCCCTGCGCGCGGCTGAGAATACGGTCAAGCGTTCGCGCATTATCTGCGGGCGGGGCGTCGACTAAAAGAATATATGGCGGAATGGATGCGGGATCTGCGGCCGCCAAATTATACGGTTCCATCGGGACTTCGAGAATAACCTCATGTCCTTTGGAGCGCGCTTTATTAATCCAGCTTTGTAAATTGGG
>CALKXN010000280.1 GCA_938003555.1 uncultured Robiginitomaculum sp.
GCAGCTTCCTGCGGGCAATTGGACGGTCAATAAATCCGCCAGCACAGTCGGTTTTGTGGGGACTCAAAAAGGCAGTGAGTTTTCCGGGCAGTTTACGGATTACGCCGCCAGCATTACCTTTGACCCTGAAAATTTAGAATCCGCAAATGTCATCGTCATTGTCAACATGGCAAGCGCCAAAAGCGGTGACGCAGAACGCGACGGGGCATTGCCAGGCGCAGAGTGGTTTGCTGTGGGATTATATCCAAGCGCGAAATTTGAATCCTCCGACATTACGAAAATTGCCAATGAACCCAATGGCGCGCGCTATATGGCGAAAGGTCAGCTTACGATCAAAGACACAACGCTTCCCGTGCAACTCCCCTTTTCATTGTCCATCACGGGTAATACCGCCACGATGTCCGGTAACCTAGAGCTTGATCGCACAGCCTATCAGGTCGGCACAGGGACGTGGAGTAAGGGGGAGTGGGTCGAGAAGAAAGTCAAAGTCAATGTGCAAGTCAAGGCGACAAAGTCTTAGCTTTCTACGGGCTTCGTTTTTACGTTCTGGGGCGGGCATGCTGATCTCCTTGCTGTGATGACATCATCAAACGCGCAGAAAAACAAGATGTGAAGCGAAATTCGGTACGGACGGGGCAAGTTTTGTGTACGGACACCGTCGCTTAAAGTTTTTCCAGTGTCGCTTCGGCGGCAAACCAGATGAATATAACGCCGATTATGGCCGTGCCCATCATGACGGGGGAAAGATTTCCCCATGTTAGGTCTTCGAGCATAGAGCTGTAAAAGGGGGACTCGCCTGATGGCGTTAAATCAGCAGGGAGCTTTGACGCCGCGGGCAGTCCGGAGATTATCCCGTAAAGCGCGGGCAATTGCATCGCCGCGATGATTGCGCCAAGCCCGCCGCTTCCCGCGATAAATATGCGGCGCAGGCGCGCGCGCTTTGCCACTTCGGCTTTGACCTTGGCCGCAAATCCATCATCTGGAATGGGCGCGGCGTAATCACTTAGCAAAGCTGTAAGTTCATTATCCATAGGGTCATTATCCATCATCATATTATGCCTGCTCATAAGCTTTAAGGAAAGTCCTTAGTTTTTCTGCGCCGCGTTTAATATGCGACTTCACTGTGCCCAGCGGCAGGCCGCTGGCCCGCGCCACCTCGCTATGGCTCATCCCGTAAGACATATTCATCAAAATCACGGCCCGCACTTCGGGCGTAAGGTTATCCATTGCCGTGGCAATGTCGCGCGCCATGCCGGCGGGTGGTGGCTGGGTGGCTTCGTCCAAATCCGCGCCGTGGCTCGCTTCGAATAATGCGCGGCGGCGTGCATATTTGCGGGCATGTCCGGCATAGACATTATAGGCGATTTGAAACATCCAGCTTTTCGCGGCTTTGGGGTCGCGTAAGTCCGCGAGCCTTTGATGGGCGATTAAAAACGCCTCTTGCGCCAAATCATCCGCCAGCGCCGCGTCTTTGCAGAGGCGGCGTAGAAACGCTCTGATCACGCCTTGATGGGCGCGAAGCAGTGCGTCGAAATTGACGGAAGCGGCAGGCACCGCGCTATGCTATCTCAATTATAGCGCGGCGACATGCGAAACTGATGGGCCTAGACATTTTCAGTCTTACGCCCCACGAAATACCAGAAGCCAAGAAGGGCGAGGCCAATGAATATTGGAAATGCGGATAAACCCAACAAGCCCGCTGTTTCGTCTTTACCGTCCGTGACAAGGCCAAGCACGCATGTCGCTAAGCCGATCGCAATCGCGATCAGACCACGGCGCAAATCCGTATGCGGCTGGCGAAAAGGTAAACCGATTGATTTGACCAAGTCGGTTGGCGGCTCTTTGCCGGATGTCGCATATTGCTGCAGCACATCAGCCATGCGGTTGCGTGTTTTATAGCGATGATTGCTAATCACCCACACGGCGAATAAAATGATAATCGGGATGGCCCCGAAGAGTAAAAGAATAGCGATAATGCCTTCCATAACGATCTCCTCTGTTATGTCTCTAAGACGTCATAGCAGATCGGTTTGGATGCAGGGCGGCGAATTTAATTTGAAATTAATTTAGCTCTTCGCGCATCATTTCAATTTCAAGCCATTCATCTTCGCAGGCCGCGAGGTTTTTCTGCGCGGTCTCTAGCGCCTTGATCGCGCCGTTAAAGGCATCAGGGTCGCGGGCAAATAAATCGCCATCATCTAATTTAGCTTGCGCGGCTTTAATATCCGCCTGAAGTTTTTTCATGTCCTTGGGGAGTTCTTTGGCGCGGTGCTCATATTTATAAGACAGCTTTTTTGTCGCCTTTTTAGGCTCGGCTTTCGGAGCCGGCGTAGAGGATTTCGCCGCCGGTGTTTTTTCGTCCCGGCGCGCAGAGACATTGGCGCCGCCTTGGGCGAGCATATCGGAATAACCCCCGGCATATTCGGTCCAATTACCGCCGCCATTCGGGTCGCTGGCCAGAACGGATGTCACTGTGCGATCCAAGAAGTCGCGATCATGCGAGACGATAATGACAGTGCCTTTATAATCGGCCACCATTTCTTGGAGCAAATCCAGCGTTTCTAAATCCAGATCATTTGTCGGCTCATCGAGCACGAGCAAGTTAGACGGCAATCGCAAGCCGCGCGCCAAAATCAATCTTGCGCGTTCTCCGCCGGACAGGCGCGTCACAGATGT
>CALKXN010000281.1 GCA_938003555.1 uncultured Robiginitomaculum sp.
AATCCGACATGGGCGCGGCGGCGGCGGGCATAATGAGGCAGGGCGTCTATGCCTTTTGCCGCAATTGACTGACATAAAACTCGCGCGTCGAGCAGCGCCATATTCGCGCCTTGGCCAAGCTGCGGACTGGCTTGATGAGCCGCATCCCCAATAAAGGCAAGGCGGTCTGTATAAGGTTTGGATAATGTACCATGGGCATAAAGCGCAGGCGTGAGATCATCAGTTGATTTAACCTGCGCCGCAAAGGGAGCATATTCTGGCCACAGCGCCACGGCATTTGCGCGCCACGCGTCAATGTCTGTATTTGGCCAGTCCGGCAGAGCGCTGCGCGGGGCGCTCCAGAATATTGCAGCCTTTTGCGCTCTGCCATCTTGCGGCGCGCCCAGCGGCAATATTCCCAGCATATGTGACGCGCGCAGATAGTATTGCGTTAGGCGCTTAGGATGAAGCGGCGTATTAGCGGGCCAATCCACCGTCCCCCACAGCGCCCCATAAGAGAGGTCTCGTGTCTTAATCGGGGATAATTTGGAGCCGGCGCCCGAGGCATCAATGACAAGGTCAAAGGGCCCAAATTTACGACCTGAATCATCGGTTAAACCCCGCGTTTCACCCCTTAGACTTGACCCCGTAATTTCCGTGCCGAGTGTCCATGTCAGATTTTCTTTTTGGGCGGCCGCATAGAGCGCCATGAATATCGCGCCGCGATGGAGGCCAAGGCCAAATGTCTCGCCGTCTTCGGCCCCGTAATCCACGTTCAGAACGGCCCGCCCGCTTTTCGCCTCATGACCTGTCATCTTAAATATTGGCGCGCTGCGGGCCTTAATCGTCTCCAATACGCCAAGCTCGCGAAGCACGTTTTGCCCCACGGGCTGAATGACCAATCCGCTGCCGACAGGTTTAGGCGCGTCGAACTTATCAAATAGCGTGACCGCATGCCCCGCACGCGATAAATATATCGCGCAGGCCAGCCCGCCAATGCCGCATCCGATAATGGCTATGTTCAAATCTGATGTCATCCATGGCCCTTACAAATTTAAATTCTGTGTGACTATACATGCCCTTGTCGCATGCGGGATGTATTTGTTAGCGTGCGCCATGAAACTCTATTGCAACCCGATTTCGCCCTATGCCCGCAAAGCCATGATTTTGGCGCGAGTTAAAACTATCGCCATGACGGAGGCCGATGTTACCAAAGACGGCGCGAATGGATATACGGCCGGCGATAATCCTGCGGGAAAAATTCCAGCGCTGGAGCGGCCAGGTTTTTCCACTTTGATGGATAGCCCAGTCATTTGCGAATATCTGGATAGCTTGTCGGACCCGATTTTGCCGAGCGGCGGAGACGCGCGTTGGACGCAGCTTCGTCTCCATGCGCTGGGTGACGCTATATCGGATGCCACATATAATTATCGCTATGAGACTGTGCGCGCGCCCGCACTGCATTGGCCGGATATGATTGCGCGTCATGACCAAGCCTTGCGAAATATAATTGGCGCGATTGCCCAAGAGGTGGATAAGCTGGGCGCGCCGTGGGAGTTTGGGAATTTGGCCATTATCTGCGGGCTGGATTATTGTAGCTATCGTGCGGGGCATTTTGATTGGCGAGCAGCCCACCCCGCGCTTGCGACGTGGCACGGACGGTTTATATCTGATGCCGCGTGGACGGATACATATGCCTATAACGCAGACTGAGATTGAGGACACGAAAGAGCTGTTTTCCATGCTCGGCCCTATCCGCGTGCGCAAAATGATGGGCGGGCTTGCCATTTATGCCCATGACGTGACCTTTGCCATGTATGATCCAGAGCAGGGATATTTTTTGAAATCTGATGACCAAACTCATCGTGATTATGTCGATGCAGGGATGAGTAAATTCGCGTTTGAAACAAAAGATGGCAAGACTCTGACCATGAATTATTTTGGAATGCTTGATGCGTTTTATGATGACGCAGAACTGCGCGAGCAGTGGGCGCGCAAAGCACTGGATGTCGCGTTACGCGCAGCAGCGAAAAAGAAGCCCAAGAAAAATAAACCGTCTTAGATATGATCATGCCGTGCTTGTAACACGGCATGATCAATCAAGGATAAGTCTGTCTAAAATCCCTGCTTGAGGAATGATGGGACATCATCGCCAAAGCCGCTGGATTTTTTGGACTCATTATTTTGTCTAGGCTTAGAGGTGTTGCGTTTATCAGAACGCGGTTTTTCTGAGCGAGGTTTTTCGGAACGCGGCGTATCAGATTTAGCGCGTTGCGGTTTCGTTTCATCTTTTTTGCGGGACTCAGATTTACGGTTTTCAGAACGGCGCGGTTTGTCATCACTGTTTGATGAGGCTTTGCGGGGTTTCTTGACCGGCTCCATACCTGCGGTTTGGCCATGATCTTTGACCGGGCGATCCCGGCGATCATCACCGCGCCCGCGGCTGCGGCTGGAATTACGGTCGCGCCCGCGGCCTTTGCTATTGCGGTGTTTTTTGTCGCCTTCGCGCACATCAGCTTCAAGGCTGACACCGTCAAGTTTCAGCTCTTCGATTTTCTTAAGCTTAAGCATGTCCAGAACAGCGTCATAATTTTTACCGTCTACCGGAGAGACGAGCATGATCGCTTCGCCGTGACGTCCCGCGCGGCCTGTGCGGCCAATCCGATGGACATAATCTTCGGCGTGATTAGGGACGTCATAATTAAAGACATGGGTGATCGTATCGACATCCAAACCACGCGCAGCGACATCAGAAGCCACGAGCACTTTAATTTTGCCGTCACGGAAATTTTGCAATGTTTGCGTTCGTACGCTCTGCGGCAGATCGCCATGAATAGGCTCGGCATTGTGGCCGTGCTTGTTTAGTGATTTGGCAACGATATCGACATCGCGTTTGCGATTACAAAAGACGATGCCAAATTCAAATGTATCCGATTGTTCAATGATTCCGCGCAGGGCATTGCGCTTGGCGCGGCTATCATTGCTGGGCATTTTTATAATGCGCTGCGTGACATTTTTCGCCGTTGTGCTTTGGCGGGCGACTTCGACGCGCACGGGATTGTGCAAGAATGTCTGAACGATGCGCGTAATTTCTGGCGGCATGGTGGCTGAGAAAAACAGCACTTGGCGCGTAAAGGGCGTGATTTCAAAAATGCGTTCAATATCGGGAATGAAGCCCATATCGAGCATGCGGTCGGCCTCGTCGACAACAAGCGCCTGAACGCCGGTCAGCAAGATTTTGCCGCGCTCAAATTGATCGAGCAATCGGCCCGGCGTGGCGATCAAAATATCAACGCCTTTATCGAGCTTGGCTTGCTGCTTGGCAAAGCTCACCCCGCCAATTAAAAGCGCCATTTCCAGCTTTAAATATTTGCCATATTCTTCGACATTCTCTGCAACCTGCGCCGCAAGTTCGCGGGTCGGGCAGACCACAACGCAGCGCGGCATGCGCGCGCGCGCGCGGCCTCTGGCAAGCTTGTGCATAACGGGCAGGATGAACGCGCCTGTTTTGCCGGTGCCTGTCTGGGCGATGCCCAAAACGTCACGGTTTTCCAGCGCGTGCGGAATAGATTGCGCCTGAATGGGCGTGGGATATTCGTAGCCTTTATCGGTCAGGGCTTTGACGATTTTTGGGGCCAGACCTAACTCAGCAAATGTCGGCTTGTCACCTTTTTTAGCCTTGGGCGCTTTGGCGGCGGCGGCCGCTGTGATGTCGGCGGTTTCTGCGGCGGCCTCTGGAGCGGCACTCTCTCCGGCGCGTCCGGGGGCTTTGCGGGTCGCGCGCACGCGGGGTTTACGGGTCGGTTGGGGGCGTGAAGGTATTGTCAAAATGGTCTATGCTCACGCCAGAGCGAGAGCCTTTCGTGAAGGGCGCTTGGGACATCGTGTGGCCAAGCGGCATATGGGGCGCAAGCCCTCATGGCCTGCCGTCAACATGGGCGCGTGCTTCCCACGGTTTGACGGTCAGGTCAAGCTCGCTAAAACCGCGCGGCAGCGGGCCCGTTCATCGCAAAGCAATGCGTCGGGGTTTTCGCGCAGCAAGGGGTAGCGGCATATGCATTTGGCCGTAAGTCCATTCCTCCAGCACGTCTACCTCCCGAGCGCGAGTCTCGGGAGGGTGCGTTCTAGACCTAAGCGATTTAAGGCGACGCGCGCGCTTGCCCGCCAAAGATTTCCGCAATGGCCTGCTCGGTTGAGATATGCTCCCATTGCGGGGCTGTGGCCGCAGGGCTGACAGGTCGTCTTGGCGGCGCAGGTCTCACGCTTTTTCGGGCGCGTAGCTTAACGCGCGCAGGCGGCAGGGTTTGAGACGGGCGCGGGCGTAGCTCACTGGGCACAAAATATATCGTCGGTAAAAAATCCAGGCCATGCGGCGCGCGAGCGGGCCTGCGCGCGAGGCTACATCCGCGCAATATACTCGGCCCGCGCTTAATCACCTCTAGCGCATAATCCGGCGTGCCTTTGTAAATACCGGAGCCGCAATTATCGGGCCGCGCAAAATGCTTTGTCCGCTCGGCCTCGGCTTTAAGCCGCGCGTGATGTTTATCCAGCCACCACTGCGGCGGGCGCTTGCGGTGGGTCGCCGCGATGCGGGCGGCTTCAGATGCCTTTCGCCGCTCCCACGCCGAGAGTTTTTTCTCTCCACCCAGATAGCGAATAACGTGATCACGCCCCGCCTGATACGACAGTAAATAAAGCTTCTTTTTGATCATGGCATTATGACGATGCATTTTCGTGGCCATGCGCAGGGTGGCAGAGAGCATCATGATAAAGGACAAACATTCGGGATAACGCGCCATCCGCTCCACCATCCCCATCATACGGTCAATGGCATTATCTATCGTCTTTGTGCATATGAGGCGCGTGTCCATATGTGCATAATAGGGGGAAATGGAAAGGCAGGGATTGTTTATTTATATCCTTGGCCCCGCACCACACATCGTCATTCTCTGGCGTGATCAGAGGATCGATTTTTCGACATTGATTTAAGTCGAAAAAAACAGGCTGAACCAGCAGCTTAGCTTAAGTCAAAAGCGCAAATTTAATCAGCCATGGATACTCGTGTCGCGCACGAGGATGACGAAGCAGGGGATGGAGCGCGAAATATATCCACGCTCCAATGAGGGATAAGCGCCAAACCTTACCCCCACGCCGTTGCCGTGTAGGGGCCGGGACGCGCGACAATTTGGTGCTCATCACGATACCAAATATGACCGGACGTCGCCGTTGATATAGTCGTCATAAAGACCCCGCATTCGCGCAGCAATATGGCCATATTAAACGCATGCGAGATCATCTCTTTTGCGCCTGCGTTAAACCAACACAAAGCCATGCCATTGTCGCGGCGTTTCGCACATCAAATATCGTCATTGGGCGCGTCCAAATTGAGGTTAAACCAATCGCGTTCTTCTTGAATGGCGCCGCGCAAATATGCGGGGCAATCTGCGTTATCGACGATAGAACATGCGCCTTGAAACAAGCCGCTATGATATCCACGCGCAGAAACGCGCGCCGGTGATACAAACCGTAAATACATATATCCTCCTCGCGCCCGATAGATCGAGCGACGAAAGTTCATTTCAAATGTGAAAAGCCGGAGCGCGCTTCAAAACGAATGCGCGGGCCGAAGATTAAGAGCGTCCGCTCCTAACCGATAGGATGCGGAGGCTTGAATGTCGCAATAAAAAACATAGCTACCTCTGGGTTTGTATTGGCGCGAGATAGGGGAGAGTGGGGGATGGTGTCAAGATTACATGCTTAAAAACATGGGAGTTGGTTAAGATGATTAAAAGAGGAGAAATCCATATATATCGATTTCACGGAGTCATTCTGCCACAACACTTTTTGTACTTTATTTTACTCCCGCAAGGACAGGACGCATTACGAGGAACCTTTTGCGAATACATTTGGTCGTAATTCTTCATATCAGGTAGCTTAGATACAGATGGAGTTGAATCACCAATTCGTCCCGAAATCATCGTTATGCCACCCCCAACACCAACTCCAACACCTCGTGAGTCTATGTCTACAGCTGATACATGACTCATAAGCAGTAAACTACTTGCGTTTATTACTTCTTCACCTGTTGGGCGGAGGATACGGAATCTATTTTTATCACAGATTATTCTTCCAAAACCTGTTTCCATGTCCATTTGATCAATAAAAATATCATTTGGCGGTTCTGTTCGTAAAATTAAATTGATACGTCTCAATGCCGCTCTGATTGTTATCCTGTTAGAAACTACGTCGACATCCCAATTCTCTTTTCTTACTTGCCATTCATTATCTATTATTCGGAGCATAACTTCTCCAAGTGCATTTCTGAATTCTGCATTTAGGAGAAATGGTTCACCAGCATTCTTGGGAGATCGAATCCAAAAAACAGGTTTACCTTCAACGCGAATTAAATACTGGCACCCTTTTGCGGACATAGCGCCAAAGTGTATAGTTGGCGGAGCGTTCCCTAAGTCAAATGCTTCGAACGAAAACCCTGATGAAAGAGCATGAGGATTCGCCATTGCAGCTTTTACGGTTTCCCTCGATAATTGTTTTTTGGTGACTTTCCCATGATGCTGATAACAAAGAAATGTCATCTTATTAGGGTCATGAACTTTCGCATTTGCGAATTCTGGATCAACATGATCGTATTCACCAATTGCATTTCCGCATATAACGCACCCAAACCCAGAGTTTTGTCTAATTTGCCGTTTGGTTTCTGCATCCAATGATGATCTTGTGAGGCCATGTTTATTTGTAGACAAAATATTTCCTTCGTTTTTTGATTATTGGCATGATTCCAACTTACTGAATACCATTAAAGTTGTGTTTGATCGTTTTAAAACCTCGTGGCTCAATGTCGGATTTCGCTAAGGCTCTATCCGACCAGGACTGTACTGGCCTTGTAGGTCAGCTAGAGCTCTGCGAAAGCTGACAGGCTCAGCCCGTAAATGGAACCATCCCCGCACCTCGCGCCTATTCCCTACTCACCAACACAAGGAATAATGTATGACCCCTCTCACGACCGAGAGCTTGGATTTAGACTTTAATTATGATGTCGCCTTTGTTGACGGCTCACGGTTTGATCGCCGCCTCGTTATTTAAATCGGCCTTAGAGTCGCAATCTTGCAATAGCTTGCTATAGGTAAGGTCTTAAAAATCGTGTGGGGCGATTTGGATAGGCCGGATTCTCCCATGGGATAAATGTGGAGAAAGTTATGGTAAGATATATACACACTGAAATTGCGGCGCCGAAATGTTGGGGGCCGCCGCCCGCTATGACATCAA
>CALKXN010000282.1 GCA_938003555.1 uncultured Robiginitomaculum sp.
CGCCAGGCTCAAACTCACGCTCGGAATTTACGTCGAAATATTGATATATGCTACTTTGGACAATGATTTCATCGGCCTGCCGTTTATGCTCGGCTTGAGGCGCGGCTAAAGTTATGTCTTCACCGCCCTCATCTTGCGCCCAAACAGGCGCCGCTCCAAGTAATAACACACCCGCAAGCATAACCCTCATATTGCACCTAGCACCTGTGCCAAAGCCAATGTTTCAACATGAATATTTTGCGTCCGCTCTGCCGCCTCTTCATCCTCACCCCAGCGCTGAATTTGAAAGAGCTCATCGGTGCGCGAGCGCGTGAGCGCGTCTTCGGCAGTTAAATGCCCGTCCATGACGGCAATCGCTAAAACGGCCGAACCAAAGACGGCCGTAAAATGCACGAGTAGCGTTACGCGCAAATCATCTTGGGCGGCGGCATAATCTGCGCCGCGCTGCGTCATCTCCGCGTCTTGTGCCGTCAGCAGACCTTCAGTGGTATTGAGTTTTATCCCATGAGTTTCATCGGCCCATGCCAGCACATCATCATAGGCCTGAACCTGCCGCTCGACTAACTCTTGGGGCGCAACGGCGCGATAACACGTTAAATCCGTGCCAAGATATTTTGCAACTTCTTTGCAAAGCTCGTCGCGGTTAAGCGGCGTGCGCTCTATCGCGACATTAAGCAGGCGCGTGACAGGCATGATTTCAGGCTTAATTTCACCATCTTGCGCGTCCCATTCCGTAGCAATTAATTGAGCTAAAGCCTGCGTTTTAAGGTGCAAAGCTTTACGCCCCGGCGTCTTTAATTCGCGCTCATCAAGATATACGGCGAAACAATCCCCAGTGGGTTTTACCTCAACAGACTTATAAAATCGTTTCGCCATTATGCCGCCTTGGCTTTCGCAAAATCAAACAATGCGGCGCTTAAATCGCTAGGTGACGTGAAGATATAATCCGCCCCGCCTTCGCGAATTTCATCTTCGGTGTGAAAACCCCAATTTACGCCAAAGGCCGAACACCCTGCGCCTTTGGCCATGGCCATATCAAAGCTAGTATCCCCAATCACCACAGCGTGCTGCGGTAAGGTATCCGTTTCAACAAGGTTCGCTTGAACCATAAAGGGGTGCGGCTTGCCCGGCCCGTCAGACGCGCAGTAATTGGCGTCAAATAAATCACCCCAGACGAGGCGCGTCATCACCGCCTCCAGTCCGCGGCGCGACTTCCCTGTCGCAATCCCCAGCGCCCATCCGGCGGTTTTTAAATCAACGAGGATATCGGCCATGCCGGCATAGAGCGGCTCTAATTCTTTATTGCTATTACGCAGTGCAACAAATTCCGTTTTATAGGCTTCGACCAATGCCGCCAGGCCACGCTCATCAATATCGCGCGGCGCGAGGCGATCTATGGCAACATCCAGTGACAAGCCAACAATTTTGCGCGTCTGCTCATATGTTGGCGGCGTCAGCTTACAGAGCGCAAACGCCCTTTCCATTGCCGCATTGATCATAAAGCGGCTGTCAATCAACGTGCCATCCACATCCCAAATCGCAAGCGGCCGTGTCATGGCGCAGGAATAACGTCAAAGGGTAGCAGCAACGCCCCAACATGAAATGGGTTTGGCGCAAGGGTATTACTGATCCACTGCTCCGCAACGTCATATTTACCGTTTTTGTAATGTGAAAATGCACCCGCCAGAGCTTTTTCTATTTCGTTACTCACGACATCTCCTCCATCTCAGGAATAGGCGTTTTTTGATCAAAGCCAAAAATATCAAATGCATGTTCGATGTGATCCGGCAGAGGCGCCGTGAAGGTAAGCGTCTTGCCATTACTGAGCGGCAAGGACAATTCGCGCGCATGCAAATGCAGGCGCTTTTTAAGGCTTTCAGGAAGCGGCCTATCCGTCAAATATTTCGGGTCACCGGCCAGCGGCGCGCCGAGCAGTTGCATGTGCAGGCGCAATTGATGGGTACGGCCCGTATGCGGATACATTACAACCCATGATCCTTTTGTGCCAGCTTTGGCGACGACTTGATATTGAGTACGGGCATATTTCGCGCCCGGCGCGCCGTGGCGCACAGCGACCATGATCTCTTGTCCGGACAGCTCATTTCCAAATGAATTATCGCGAATGCCTTTGGCGATATAACCTTTAATTTCACCTTCTGCCGGACGCGGCAATCCATTGGTAATCCCCCAATAGGTTTTGCGCGCTTTGCGAGAAGAAAAAGCTTTGCTAATCATTTTTGCGCTAGCGGCATTTTTGGCCACGATCAGCACACCAGATGTATCGCGGTCAAGGCGATGCACAAGGCGCGCGCCGTCGCCAAGCGCCGGAAGCAATCTATCAATGTGATCTTTGGTTTTTGATCCGCCCTGCACGGCGAGACCGGCGGGTTTATTGAGCGCATAGAGGCTCTCATCTTCATAGATAATCATGCCGCGGATAAGGCGAACTTCATCATCATGCAATTTGGGTTTCTCGTCGCGGGCTTCCACCGGATCAGGTAGCGGCGGGACGCGCACGCTTTGCCCTGCTTGAAGGCGGAAATTACCCTTAGCACGTTTACCATCCACGCGCAGCTGACCGGTGCGCAGCAGCTTTTCAACGCGGCCATGCGGAATATGTGGAAAAAGACGTTTGAACCATCGGTCCAAACGCGTGTCATCGTCACCCTCGGGCACGGTTATGATTTGGACTGCGCTCATGGCCGCGTCTTAGACTGCAAAGGCGCGTCTCGCAATCATAAGCCCCATGAATAGCGCGAAAATTGACAGGATGACAGAGGCGCTAATGTAGCCCGCCGCCAAAGCGTAAGCTTTACGTTCAATCATCATCCAACTCTCAAGCGAAAACGCGCTAAACGTCGTGAATCCCCCGAGCAGGCCAACGCCGAGAAAGAGGCGTAAATTCTCACCGCCTGAAACGCGGTGTGCGAGCCATCCAACGAGAAGCCCCATAAGGAACCCGCCTAAAATATTAGCCGCAAATGTCCCCCACGGGAAACCCGGACCACTTATTTTAAAGGCTGCCTTACCCAAACCATAACGCAGGCTCGCGCCTATCGCGCCGCCTAAGGCCACATAAAGAACGCCCGGCATTAGCGTTGCCCCGGACGATAAGTTTCAACCGCCGCCGCGCGAACTTCGTCTTCGGTAATGAGCGCTTTGCGAAATTTTTCAGTCGTAAATAACGGGCTTTGATCATCAAAATGCTTTGACGCTTCATCCATAATCGCCGAGCCGAAATAATGGATAACATCAGCGGATTGTTTGCCCTGCGGGTCCCATTCAATCAGCGCGATATAGCTGTCTCCCGCGCTCATATGCAGTTGTCCGTCATCGCGGCGCTCTTCGGGATAGACAGCACGCAATGTGGTCGCGCCGCCGCTAATCGGCAAATTCGTCTCGCCGCGCTTTAAACGGTTCACCTCGCCCCACTGCGGATCAAAGCGGCCATGATGCGTCATCACATAATCAACTGCGTCCATGAACTCTTGGCGCGGACTATCCGGCGCCTCCCCCGTATATTGCTCGACCACAAAGTCCAAGACAGTTAGCGCGCCTAATGCGCCATGGCGGCTATCGACAGGTAATGTCATATCCCAATCTTTCAAATGTGTTTGCGCCTTGGCGTAGACAGAGCCGTCCTCAAATGTTTCGGCCATGACGCTTTGAATTGTTTGATCTGCGAGTGACCCCACCGCAAATCCTGTATCAAATTTTATCGCGAGCAACTTTTCGCGTGATATGGGCGTCGTGCCATCAGTTAATTCCAAAACTCGCATGGCGCGGTTGCTCATATTGGTTTGTAACTCCATTTCCGGGGGGAAATCTTCAAATCGTAAATTACCAGGGCCATCGGTGGCGGAGATAGGCGTATTATTAGCGTTGTAAATAAATCCACTAGGCGGATTAAATAGCATGGGCGTTTGGTCATAGGGGCGATAATCCGTCCAAATTAAATCACTGCGGTCACCTGGTAAATCGCCGCTATAATCCCAACCGCTGAGCCGATTTGGAAATTGGCCATTATGCACCAATCCAATATTACCGACTTTATCGGCATAGACATAATTAATGCTCGGCAGGGCGTGAATTTCCATTGCCGCCATAAATTCTTCGCGGGTCGTCGCTTTGCCAAGCGCCACATATTGATCAAGCTGGCGCACTTCATCATGACCGGCAAAGCGCACCGCAATCGGGCCTTTATCCGTATCAATTACAGGGCCATGTTTTGAAACTTTAACTGTTCTCCATGCCTTGAAAGTAAAGGGGCCGAAAAGTTTGATATTCAATTTGGCTTTGCGATAGGTAAAGTCCTGCCATTCCCCATCCAACATATATTGTTTTTTATTGTCCGGATTCAGTTTGAGACGATATATATCGACTAAATCAGGCTCGCTGACAGTATTGGACCAGCCTAAATGTTCATTAAAGCCGCATAGCACGACGGGCGTTCCCGGGAACAGACCGCCTTGGATATTCATGCCTTCACCCGAAATTGTGTGGGCTTCGTACCATGCTACGGGGCCGGTGAGCGGTTGATGAGAATTGATAAAGAGCCGCGTCATGTCATCGCCGCTACGCTCAGGCGTGACCGCAAAGGCATTAGAGCCGCGCGCAAATGGCGCGGGTTTGCTCATGTTAAAGGCGTCGCGATCTCCTGCAGGGTCAAGCGCTAATTCGACATTACGTTTCCCTGAAATGAGTTCGGAAATATCCCCGTCCAAGCCGTAGAAAAACGGCGTCTTCATCACAAAGCCTGCAATCACATCTTGCTCTGTAAAGGGGGCTAGGCCCGTCCATACCGCGTCTGGGTTC
>CALKXN010000283.1 GCA_938003555.1 uncultured Robiginitomaculum sp.
CCGCCAATCCGTTCGCAAAATCCGCCAACTCAAAATTGAGTCCGGACAAATCTTCACCCATGTAAAATGCGCAGAGCTTGGCCCTGAAGACATTCGCCTCGTCATTAGCGCCGGAGCGCAGTCTCAATCCATACCGCTCTATAGCAGTACATGCGCGAAAAGGTTCGCGTCATGAGCCTGTTGAAATATTCCAGCATGATCGATCCGCGCGTGTTCTTTGCCGGTGTCCTCAGCGTTGCCGTTATCGGCGGAGCGGCCATTACGCTGCAGCTCAGCACGCCTGCGATTGAGTATGATTATTTCGCTGATGCGCTCCCGGCGGCGACGCAGGGCAGCACAACGACATGGATAGACGGCGGCATTGCCCATGAAAGCAAATTATCGGCCAAGGACAAAGCAACATTTATGCGTATCATCGAAGCATCGGATAGAGGGCAGAAAGCCGCATTTGATCGCCCCGTCTATATTGACCAAGCTAGCCATGCCGTTTCAGGACCCTCTTGCGCCGCGCAGGAAGAGTTTTGCGATTACTCAATCCTTACTGCCCGCGAGGTAACGCCAAATTTTGTTCACGGGGACATGCGCATTATCAGCCTCACTGAAAATGCACTACGCATTACGGTGCGCCGAGACAATCACGCTGAGACGATTTCCATCCTTAGCACTGATCAACAAACGCGCAATATACGCTTCATGTTCACACTGGGGGGATGGGTGCAAAAAACGTCTGAGGTGACGTCAAACACCCCTGTCGCGGATCAGGATAAATCCCTAAAATTAAACGGCAAATTATCCGGCATCAATTATTACCCCTCCAGCGCGCCATGGAATGAATTTTGGACAGAATTTCCGGAAGATGAAATTCTAAAAGATTTAAGTCTCATCAAAAGCCTTGGCGCAAATTCAGTTCGCATATTCCTCAATCATGCCGATTTTACGGACGTCAAAACCGCATCGCTGTCTAAAACCAGATTGATCAGGTTTTTAAACTTCTGCGAAGATTATGACATTAAAGTCGTCGTAACCTTGTTTGATTTACGCCCTGAATATCACATATCCAACTGGGCCAAAGACGCCAAATATATTGGCGACATCATTGACTTAATCGGCACCCATCCGGCTCTTTTTGCAATAGATCTTAAAAACCAAGCAAACCTAGATTTTGAAAGTTGGGGCAAGGACAATGTTACGTCATGGTTACACATTATGGCCCTGTCCGCCCGCGCCGCTAACCCGGATGTCAATTTAACCATTGGATGGTCAGATTATTTGGCCGTCGATGCAATGACCAAAAATATCGATTTCATCAGTTATCACGACTACCGCGCTCTTGACGGTCTCTCGTCTCGCCTCAGCTACGTCAAAGCGAAAGCAAGCGGAAAACCCGTCATGATCACGGAAATTGGAACCACACGTTGGTCGCCATTTTCAACGGCCAGTAAAAGCGCCGAGAAACAAGCGGCAAGACTTCAATCACAATTAAGCGGATTGGACAGCGCTGATGGCATTTTCATATGGACGTTGAATGATTTTGACCATGTCAGCGCTGACGTCGTGGGCCGCAAACCTTGGCGGCGAAAACAACAGCAACATTTCGGTCTTTACGACGCCGACGGCGCCCCTCTTCCTGCGGCGCAAATCTTTAAGCGCCACAATTCAAACCTCTAACTCAAACTTTATCTTAGGAGATATTTCAATGAAAACTTTAGCTCTCGTCACAGCCTTTCCGCCCAGCAGTGGATCCTTGAACGAATATGCTCTTCACCTTGTGAATGCATTTGCCCGCAGGTCTGACCTTGATCATATTATCGTCCTTGCTGATAAAATGGACGCGCCTTTGCCTGAACTTGATTTAGATCCCAAAATTGAAGTGCGCCGCGTCTGGGCATTTAACGATATGTTTTCCGCAAAGAAAATCATGACGGCCATTGATAATTGTAAGCCGGATAATGTCTTGTTCAATCTACAGACAGCAAGCTTTGGCGACAAAGAGATCCCAGCGGCTCTGGGATTGCTCGCGCCTGCGTTAACGCAGCTTAAAGGCTATACCAGCGGCGTCTTGATGCACAATTTGATTGACGCTGTCGACTTGGCCCAAACAAATTTAGCCAACCAAAAGCTTCGCCAAAAGATCGTGGAACTCGCCGGAACCTTGATTACCAAAGCGATGCTAAGAACAGGTTATATGAGTGTGACGCTGGATAGTTTCCATGAGATTTTAACGTCGAAATATAAAGCAAAAAATGCCTTCATGGTTCCGCATGGCTCATTTCCCATTGCCTCAACACTTCCGGCATATCGCCTATCTGAGCGTAAAAATAAGATCGTGACTATGGGAAAATTTGGAACATATAAAAAGCTCGAACGCCTTATATTTGCTGTTCAAAATATAAATAAAACGCGCACGGAAACAGACAAAATTTCTCTTATTATAGGCGGTAGCGACCACCCTGCAACGCCGGGTTATTTAGACTGTTTGGCGAAAATGTTTAAAGCCGATGACGCCATTAAATTCCACGGATATGTCGCTGAAGAGGATGTCGAAGGCTTCTTTAAACAAGCTCGCCTTGCCGTATTTGATTATGACAGCACAACAGGCAGTTCCGGCGTTTTACATCAAGCTGCAATTTATGGAACGCCCCCTGTCTACCCGATGATGGGTGATTTCATTGACGTCACAGAGCGCGAAGGTCTGTCAGGGTTTCACTATACGCCTCTTGATCAAGACAGCCTTGAGCAGTCAATTGAGCAAGGATTATCTAAAACAAAAACCGCTCAATCTATGGCTGATAATAATCTTGATGTTTCAAAAGGCGTGACAATGGATACCGTCGCCGCGGCCCAATTACGCTTACTTCGCCGCGCACATAAGGGGCGGTTCCTCAAAATGCGCCATTCCGATAATAAGGTCGTTTCGTTAAGGCCTAAGGTGTCTTAAGCAGCCAGTTTTGGGGGGCGGTCGTATCATTTGACCCGTCCTGACGCGCGGGTCATCATTCACATTAGATGCCGCATATCATGATCAAATTAATT
>CALKXN010000284.1 GCA_938003555.1 uncultured Robiginitomaculum sp.
TGCGCTTGAGCTCTAGAACAATCGATCCTCCCGGATCATTATATTTAATCGCATTTTCAAGAAGGTTAGACACAGCTTGAGACAGAAGACCGCGATCTGCGAAAATAGAATCGACCTGATGGATATGCGTTTCAAAATTGAGCCCCGCATCCTCAAAAGAATGCTCATAGAGCTCTGCGACATCATCTAAAAGCGGCTTAGGATCTACAGGCGCAAGTAGCTCGCGGCGATCCCCTGCTTCAAGGCGCGCGATCCGTAAGACACTATCAAAAGTCTGCAATAGCTCACTGGCATCGTCGGCTGCGTCGATCAATTTCCCCCGTGCCAGAGGGTCTTTGACTTCGCTGGCTGAGGTTTCAAGACGCGTGCGAAGGCGCGTGAGCGGACTGCGCAGGTCATGGGCGATACTATCGCCAGCATAGCGCATGGCTTTCATCAGTGAATTAATGTGATCCAGCATACCGTTCAAATGCTCGGCCAGATCATCAAGCTCATCACCTGATCCGGATAGTGGCGCGCGGCGTGACCAGTCTCCACCGCGAATGCCCGTGGCCAATCGGTTTAAACTGTCAATTCGGCGCGCAAAACGGCCCGACACGTATATTCCGGATAACAAACCTAATGCTAATGACATTAACGCCGCAATCAATAATGCCCTCTGGAGACGTTCAGCCGTCTCAAGCTGGCCTTCAACATCACGCCCCACCATAATGAAATTTCCATTTGGCAAAGGGCGAAACAGGCCACGCCCGCGGCGATCTTCGCCGTCCTTTAATTCATTATTTTCGTCGGGCTGACGCCTTACAAAATTAACAAATTCATCCGGACTTTCAAAATCATCAAATTGCGCGGGCTGCGCGAGATTAGCCGTATAACTCCCCCCAAGTTTCAGAATATAGATATTGGGGCCAAGAAGCTTCATCCGCACAATAACTTCGCGGTTCAGGGCATTTAGCCCTGATGTTTCATGAACGGCAACCAGAACATCAAGTTCGGTTTCGATTTCGGTTTTAATTTCATAAAGCGGAGCGGTGACCGAGGCATAATAAACATAGCCCAAAACCATAATGGATGAGGCAATAAAAAGCCCCGCGGCGATCAGGCTGAGCCTGAACACCGTACTTTTCAACAATCTCGGAAGAGCGCCTAACATAAGCCTGTTTTGACAGGATTATTTAATGCTGCAAGCGATAACCCGCACCGCGCACTGTGTGGAGCAGCGGCGTTTCAAACTCTTTATCGATTTTTGCACGAAGGCGAGAAATGTGAACATCAATCACATTGGTCTGGGGGTCAAAGTGGTAGTCCCAAACTTTTTCTAGAAGCATGGTCCGAGTTACAACCCGCCCAGCATTGCGCATCAGGCATTCCAATAAGCGGAACTCACGCGGCTGTAGAAGTATTTTTTGGTCTGCGCGTTTAACCGTGCGGGCCAGCAAATCCATTTCAAGGTCAGCGACCTTTAATTTCGTTACTGCAGCGGTCGGGTCGCTGCGGCGGCCAATGGCCTCAACCCGCGCCAAAAGCTCCGTGAAACTATAGGGTTTGGCCAGATAATCATCACCACCAGCACGAAGGCCTTCGACGCGGTGATCAACTTCACCAAGTGCAGACAGGATTAAAACCGGCGTTGCATCGCCATCTTCGCGCATCGCCGACAATACGGACAAGCCGTCACGTTTGGGCAGCATGCGATCTAAAATTACGGCGTCATAATCTGCCGCTTTGGCCATTTCTAAGCCAAGCTCGCCATCGGGGGCAAGATCGACCACATGACCTTCTTCCATCAATCCTTTGCGAACATATTCCGCTGCGATTGCATCATCTTCTACGACCAAAACTCTCATTTTGTTTCCTTTACTTGGCCATAGGTATTGCCGCCCAAAGGCGACGAAATTATGGCCGTTATATGGGCAAGCCCACGAAATTCTCAGACCCATTTAGGGTACGAACTTTGACTAAAATATCAGTCTGGCCCGCACTGCGCGCCGTATTGATTATGTTTTCCCACTGCGCCACGGACGCAACGGGTTTCTGATCCGCTTCAAGCAAAATCATGCCGGATTTAAGACCTTTGCGCGCGGCATTAGACCCCGGCGCAACGGTATCAACATAGACGCCAACCTGTCCGCGCGGCATGCCAACGCTGTCACGAAATGAACTGGAGAGGTCGACAAGGCCTAAACCTGTATCTCCGCTGGGCGCTGTCGGAACCTGCGCCGCAGCATCAGGCTGGGCAATGCCCGACATAGCATCAATTTTTGATTTTTCGGGACGCTCAGCCAGAACAACAGGAACGGTCATCGTCTCGCTACCGCGTACGATTTCAAACTGTGCAGTTTGCCCTGCCCGCATACGGCCAATTTTGCGTGTGGCTTCTGCGCTGTTCACCACAGCTGAGCCATCAATATTCATGATAATATCTTCAACCATAAGGCCTGCGCGCTGCGCCGGTCCGCCGGGAACCAACCCCTCAACCGTCGCGCCGGCGCGGAAGAAATCTGCATCCGTATCCGCCGTCATTTCGGCAGTGCGCAAAGCAGCCCCAAAGAAGCCGCGCGTCACTTTACCCTTTTTCACGAGGTCGTACACAATCCCCTCGGCGATGTGATGCGGTATAGCGTAGCCAATGCCGACGCTCGCGCCGGTCGGGGAATAAATTGCGGAGTTCACGGCAATCACATCACCGCGCATATTATATAACGGCCCGCCGGAATTACCGCGATTAATCACGGCATCTGTCTGAAGGTAATCCACATATGGGCCGCTGCCTTCGGCGTCACGGCCAAGCGCAGAGATAATCCCAACAGAGGAGCTCTGCCCGATCCCGAACGGATTACCC
>CALKXN010000285.1 GCA_938003555.1 uncultured Robiginitomaculum sp.
GACCTCTCCAGCTTTCCTGAAAATATACGCGCAATCGTTATTGGCGCAACGGGCGGCATTGGCGGCGCGTTTGTGACCGCCCTCGCCGCGCATGACCGCGTAAGCGACGTCTATGCCTTATCACGCACAGGCGCTGGCCCGCGCGGCGATAAGATTAAACCGCTGACATTTGACTTTAGCGATGAAAACAACATCAAAGCGGGCGCAGAGCTACTGCGAGAGACAGGTAAATTTGACCTGATTATCGTCGCAACGGGCCTGCTTCATGGCGAGGGCATCTCTCCTGAGAAATCAACGCGCGACCTGTCCCATGACGGGTTTGCCAAAAGCTTTGCGGCCAATGTGGCAGGGCCAGCAATGACGGCGAAATATTTCCTGCCGCTGTTAAAGCGGGACAGCAAGACGGTCTTTACCGCCCTATCGGCGCGTGTTGGCAGCATTTCAGATAACCGCATCGGCGGATGGTATGCCTACCGCGCCGCGAAAGCGGCGCTCAATATGGTGCTTAAAACGCTATCTCTTGAACATGGCCGCAGGTTTAAACAAAGTGTCATCATTGGGCTTCATCCGGGCACTGTCGACACAGAGCTATCAGAGCCATTTCAAGGCAATGTCCCTGAAGGCAAATTATTCACGCCCGAATTTAGTGCAGGTAAAATGCTTGAGGTTATTAATGGTCTGACGGCGGAAGATACAGGCAAGCTCTTTGCTTGGGATGGGGCGCCAGTTGCGTTTTAAAATAACCCCTCTTGGCTCTCAAAATATGCCCGAGCTAAGGCTTTTGTAATCTTACTCTTTTTCGCCGCAGCCATTGTATCAAGCGCGGCGGCTGTGTTCTGCGCGGCCTCTGCGCTGCGTTGCCCATAATTGACCAGATAGTCGATCACGGCTTCATCCGGCCTTCGCCCGCGCTCGGCTAGCAAGTTCACATATATTGCGCGTAAAAGCGCATCCCCCGGCGGATCAATCCGCGCTACGGTAATCGCGCCAAGGCGTGAGCGCAGGTCAGGAATTTCAACGTCCCATAATGCGGGCAGCTTGCGACTACACAGAAGTAGAGCCTGAATATCGCCAAGGATAGCCATATTAATCAGCGCAAATAACACCCCTTCATCTGCGCCATCAGCATCGTCCAACCAAACGAATTTACCGCGTAGCGCGCCAAGCTGCGTAATGTCTAAATTCGTCGTAATTGAGAGGGCCTGCTCGCCCTGCTCTGCCATCCAGATATGTCCCAGATGAGTTTTTCCTGTTCCTTGCGGCCCGGAAATTGTCAAAGCGCGATTTGGCCAATTTGGTGAATTGATAATTGCCGCCAGAGCTTCAGCATTACTGGGCGCAGGCTGAAAGGCATCGCGGCTATAATTTGGCGCGACGCGCAGTTCGAACGGAATTTGTGTGGGTGTTTGCGCCATAGACGCCGCCTTTAGCGCCGCGCGACGCGCATCACAACGCCCATATTGGGAACAGATTTGATCTCTACGCCATCATAAGCCAGCTCACTAACCAGATCATCCATAGTGCCATTGACAGTAATGGTCATAAGCGCGCCATCTTTGGACAGCGCGTCCAAACGCGGAGAACTAATCAAGCGTGAATTATTAAGCTGGCGCTGCAAACGCTGCCACTCACTGTGGCTATTATACAGAACGGAAAGCTGCATTTGCTGCGCGCGCGCCGGCGCAGCCGTGGAGCGTGTTTTCCATGCATTATCGACCTTGGCAGCAATATCGGTGACCGAGCGCGCAACGCCCAGATCAGTTGTGCGGCCAGTATCAAGCGCAATATCTTTAAGGGAGAATGTCCCGCCCGTAGAGGACACGAGCAACACCTTAGACACACCCGCAGAGCGGCCAATCTGCGCCAGCGCGTTAATATCGCCTGAGCGCGCGGCGTCTGCGCGAATGAAATTAGAATAAGACTGCCCTTCGGGAAGCGTGATCAGGGGGGCGAGGTTATTATCGTAGCCACCGCTGCGGATTTCATCAAACCATGGCGCATCATCAGCAAAGCCTGCGGATGAGAGCGGAATGATAAGGCGCGGCCCGTCTTGCTGCGTCACCAATGCAAGGCCATTGGCATCTGCAAAACTGCGCACAGCTTGCGGGTTAAAGGCCACGGTAATCGTGCCATAGTAACGCGACGTGGAGCGTTTTTCGTCGGCAACGCTCATGGCGCGCATCATTTTCGCAGCAACAGGCGGCGTAATTTCGGGCGTATTGCTACCGGGTTTCGCGTTGAGGCGCTCAATCAGAAGATAGGCCGCGCGCACCTGACCGCCGGATAAAGCTTCGGTCTGGGCTTCGATGGCATTTGCCCCCTCACCCTCGACAACGACACCTGCCACTGTAAACGGGTCTCCGGCAAAGGCATTGACCGCCGAAAACATTGCGACAACGATGGTAACAAAAAATGCGCGTAACATATGGTCTCCTTAATCTGGCTTTGTCCTAGCCTGATTTGACTGCATCTGCCAACAGATTGTCACAGGCCCGCACTTGCGCCGCGCGCAGCCACGCAGCATAAGGCGGCAAATGAGTCTTTAAGGGTAAAATAGGCAAAATCATGACGCAAGATAACGGTTCTAAATCCGGTCTCACCTATGCCGATGCAGGCGTAGACATTGATGCAGGCGACAATCTGATTGATATGATCAAGCCAATGGCCAAGGCGACAACGCGCGCAGGTGTCATGGGCGGGCTCGGCGGATTTGGCGGCGCGTTCGATCTTAAGGCTGCGGGATATAAAGATCCGATCCTGATTAGCGGTACGGATGGCGTCGGGACGAAATTGCGGATCGCCATTGATAGCGGAAATCTGGACACAGTCGGCATTGATCTGGTTGCCATGTGCGTGAATGATGTTCTGGCCAATGGCGCGGAGCCGCT
>CALKXN010000286.1 GCA_938003555.1 uncultured Robiginitomaculum sp.
CAGCAATGGCTCGGGTAAATCAACATTGCTCCGCGTGCTGGGCGGCATTTACCGCCCCACAAGCGGACAGCTGGATGTGACCGGCCGCGTGACAGGCATGTTTAACCTAAACCTTGGCGTCTCCAAAGAAGCCACAGGCTATGAGAACATTATTCTTAAAGGGTTGATGCTGGGGCTGTCGCGCGAGAAGATCAACGAACATGCTGCCGAGATTGCAGAGTTCTCAGAACTTGGTGAATATATCAATATGCCAGTTCACACCTATTCATCGGGCATGGTGATGCGACTTATGTTTTCGACCGCCACATCTTTCAAACCTGAAATTTTACTTCTGGATGAGTGGATTGGCACGGGCGACCGCAGTTTTAGAGACAAGGTCGATAAGCGTCTAAATGACCTCATGGAGTCCGCGCTGATTGTTGTCATCGCCAGCCATAATCGTAACCGCATGTCAAAATGGGCCAACACCTATATTGACCTCAAAGCAGGGCGCGGAGAGCAGAAAGATATTTCAGAGCTAGAGCGCGAGATCAAAGAGTCGGCTTAAAAACCTTAGCTATTCCAATGCAGCTAAAAAGCCTGGATAGTGAAAATCCCCGATGGCTATAATAATTGTATCTACGTCTAGAACATCGGACTCTCGCAATAACAATTTCATGTCAGGCGTATTAATTATGCCAAGACGAAGGTGATAGGTTGTCTTAAAGAGCGAGGCATACTGCTCACGCACTGCGGGGCCAAAACTATTACTAAAGATGATTGCCGATTGATCGTTTTCAGCGTGAGGATTGGTCATTTTAACCACTGTGATATGAGTTTTGCGAGGATTCAGCTCGATAGCTTTTGCACTTAGAGGGTATTTAAATCTGTCCTCGACAATAATACCAAGCTGCGCCTTGTCTCTATCACATCCTTTTGTGGTTTCGCCCACGCCAATAAGCGTTCCAATATCCCATGGCACGTCTTGATACTCGCATGGTTTTCTGGGCCATGTCTTAGGCAAATCAAAGTTATATTCTTTTGATAACTCTTCAATAAACACCCACGTACTTTCACCTTGCCAATGATAGGCGCTGTTAGGATAAAAAAACGGGTCCTTTGATCTCTCTTGAAATGCACGTAAAGGGTAAAAGAAATTCGTTTCAGGGTCCATTTCACGCATTTTCACAATATGGTTGTTCTCCGGAGTTACTGCAGCGCAGGCCTCCTTATATCCTGCGGGCGTCGATCTTGGAAATTGATCAGGATTTAAAACGGGCGTGGTTGGAATCGAAGAATATATTACATTTGCCCCCCGGCTGGACAGCATGGCTTTAGACGCCTCAACGCGCTTTAGATAGTTACGTTGATATCCCGCAACTTGAAGCTTCTCACAAACCTTTTCCCACCATTGGAATGGCGTGTCGCGATCAGGTTGTTGAAAAGGCGCAGTCAGGAACAATGCCCCGTCATTTTTGCCGACAATATATGTGTCGCCCGTCGCGTTAAACACATCGAAATAGAATTTACGGCGAAATTTGATGGACTGGAAACTCCCGCCAATATGGTCGTTCAGATAGTCATCAAAGTCTTTAAAGCCCTGCTTTGGGCTTTCTCGAATCTCAGCCAGCGTTGGGCGTTCGGTCAGTGTGCGATTCTCCCACGCTTTACGTGCGTCATGGTCCACAAATCTAATCGTTAATGTCGGTATAAGCAGGAGTAGCGACAGAACGACGGCATAAATGATCGCGGTGAGTTTTGCAGATTTCATAACTAGAACCTGAAATAGATGAAGGGGTTATATGTCGAGGACATGACTTCGATGAAGCAGAGCGCGAACAGGGCAAAGGCAATGCTCATACGCACAGCCGTTGCGCGGCTTTTGGTGCGAAGGCCCAATTTACCCATAACCTGAATACCTTTGCGCTCAACAATATTAGACGCAAAGATAATCGCAAGCAGCATGCCGATCCAAATATCAAGGCCGCTATGGAGGAAGAAATAACTATTATCCCCGCCCGTTGGGATGACCATTTTCTTGGCCACATTAAAGGCCTGCGGCAAACTCTCGGCGCGAAACAGTACCCAGCCAAAGACCGCGATCACAAAGGTATAGAGCCACGCCATGGGCGACCATGTTTTCGCCAATATCTTTTTGAGGCCTAAGCGCTCAATGACCAAGAACGCGCCGTGATACATGCCCCACGCCACAAATGTCCACGCCGCGCCGTGCCATAGACCGGAGACAAGAAAGACCAGAAACAAATTCCGATACGTCATGAAGTTCCCCTTACGGTTACCGCCCAGCGGGAAGTAAACATAGTCGCGAAACCATGAGGTCATAGAGATATGCCAGCGGCGCCAGAAATCCGTAATCGATTTGGCCACATAAGGATGGTTGAAGTTTTTCGGGAAGCGAAACCCCATCATAAACCCAAGCCCGATGGCCATGTTGGAATAGCCAGCAAAATCAAAGTAAATCTGGCCGGTATAAGACAGCGCCGCCGCCCACGCCGTGGTGGTCGTGAGCAAAGTTGGATCAAGGCCAAAAAGCCCGTCTGCAGTCACCGCCAATTTATTCGCGATCAACATTTTTTGCGCGAGGCCAATACAGAAAATATAGATACCCCAATTTAAATTCCCTGTGCGGATCGTGCGCTGCTGTAGCTGTTTGGCGACAGTGCCATAACGCACAATCGGGCCCGCAATGAGCTGCGGAAACATGGACACATATGTCGCGACATCAATGAAGGACTTTGCGGGTTTGTGGTTGCCTCGATGAATATCGAAGGAATATGAGAGCCCTTGGAAAATAAAAAATGAAATCCCGATCGGCAGGAGAGCTTCGGGCCATGTCCAGCCCGCACCTTCAATACGAAAAACGTCGCGGACGAAAAACTCTGAATATTTGAAATAACCCAATATCCCCAATTGGGTCACTAGCGCGCCGACAAACATCCATTTTTTTGCGCCATAGCGCAAAAGTAAAGCCCCATGCAGCCACGCAATAAAGACCGATACGCCGAGCAGCCGGACGATCCAGCCTTCGCCATAAAAGTAGAAGAAAAGTGAAAAGGCCAGAATGATAATATTGCGGCGGCCCAGCAGGAAGTAGCACAGCAAAAAAGCCGGCAGGAACATGAACAAGAATACGGGTGATGTAAAAAGCATGTCTGTTGGCTACCCTAAATATATATCCCCGAAAATCTCGTTGTGATTAACGCTTTGACAGGAGCGGCGCAACCTTCGTTTCACCCCATAAAACAGCGCCATAAGCCTGCCTCTCGCCGCCTCTACGTTGCAGCGGGTCAGAGATACATCCCCGATCTGAAAATGGACCATAAAGTTAAGCCTTAATCTTAACAGCCCTTTTAGGACCTCATCATGTCATCATCATCACCGCGCCTCCAGCTTCCCTATATCTTGCCCGCCCAAGCCCAGAAACATGTCACGCTGAATGACAGCCTGCGCAGGTTAGATTTTTTGGTTCAAGGCTGCGCCAAAGCGCGCAATATAAGCGCGCAGCCTGCGCAGCCCCTTGAGGGGGACAGCTACATCCTTCCCGCATCTCCGACCGGTGAAAGCTGGGGCC